>NZ_JACFSZ010000021.1 GCF_014805525.1 Rhabdothermincola sediminis
CCCCACCACCTCCGCCGGGCGCGGCTACGCCGCCCCCACCACCTCCGCCGGGCGCGGCTACGCCGCCCCCACCACCTCCGCCGGGCGCGGCTACGCCGCCCCCACCACCTCCGCCGGGCGCGGCTACGCCGCCCCCACCACCTCCGTCCGCTGCTGGAGCGGTGCCCCCTCCTCCGCCTCCGGCGGGGCTGGTGACCCCGGAGCAGGAGGCCGACCAGCCTCAGCCCGGGTCGTGATGGCGGCGCGCTCCAGCGAACGCCAGCCGATCAACGCCGAGACCAGCGCGGCGAGCCCACCGATCGCGAGCGCGGCGCGCGCCGAGGGTCTCACCCAGCCAGCCGACGATGGGCCCACCGATCGGGGTGCTCCCGAGGAACGCCACGCCGTAGAGCGCGATCACCCGGGCCCGCATCTGCGGGTCTGCCGTGAGCTGCAACGTGGCGTTGGTGAGGGTGATCACGGCGATGCTCGCCGCGCCGACGAGCGGCATGACCACCGCGGTGGTCGTCAGCGTCGGCATCCCGGACGCCAGCAGCACGAGCAGCCCGAACGCGGCCGCCGCCCGCCCCACGCCTCGATGGGAGGGGGTCATCCGTCCGGCGAGCACCAGGCCACCGATGACCGCGCCGGCGCTCATCGCCGAGAGGAGGGCGCCGTAGCCTTCGGCGCCGGCGCCGAAGGTGAAGGTGGCGAGGATCGGCAGGCTGACCTGGAACTCGTAGGTCAGGGTCCCGATGACCGCCAGCATCAGCAACGGGGTGCGTAGCGCCGGCGTGACCCACACGTATCGCAGGCCCTCCAGGAGCTGGCCGTGTTGCCGGGCCACCGGTTCGGTCCGGTGGAGTTCCCCGGCCCGCATGGCTGCCAGCGCAGCGAGCACCGCGGCGTAGCTGAGCGCGTTCAAGAGGAAGCACGTGGCGAGGCCCAGGGTGGCGATCACCACGCCACCCACGGCCGGGCCGACCAGGCGGCCGGCGTTCATCACCGTACTGTTGAGCCCGACCGCGTTGGTGAGGTGCTCGGGCCCCACCATCTCGTAGACGAACGACTGGCGTGCCGGCATGTCGAAGGCGTTGACCAGACCGAGGCCCAGCGCGAGCAGGAAGACCATCCAGAGCTGCACCGCACCGGTCGCGGTCAGCACCCCGAGGACCAGGGCGAGCGAGCCGGCCGCGCTCTGGGTGGCCAGCAGGAGCCGCCGCTTGTCGGACCGGTCCGCGATCACCCCCGCCCAGGGACCGAGCACGAGCATGGGGAGGAACTGCAGGGCGGTGGTGACCCCCAAGGCCACGCCGCTGCCGGTGAGCCGGAGCACCAGCCATGCCTGAGCCACGGTCTGCATCCAGGTCCCGCTGACCGACACGACCTGGCGGGCGATGTACAGGCGGTAGTTGCGCGCGCTGAGGGCCCGGAACGTGTGCCGAGTGGCTCGCTCCACCCGGGTCATGGGGTCTCCTCGTCGAGGAGTTGTTCCAGGGCGGGCAGCGCGGCCAGGAGGTGGTTCCGGTCGCCAGTGGAGAGTGTCGCCAGGCGGTTGGCGAGCCAGGTGTTGCGTTCCTCCCGGATCTGCTCGAGCTCCCGCCGGGCCGCGGGGGTCGCCCGCACCAGCGAGATCCGGCGGTCGCGCTCGTTGCTGGTGCGCTCGACCCACCCTTCGCCCTCCAGCGCGCCGACGATGCGGGAGATGGTGGGTGGTTGCACGTTCTCGATCGCGGCTAGCTCGCCGAGGGTGAGCGGCCCTCGCTTGGCGATGGTGACCAGCGCGGAGAGCTGCGAGGGGGTGATGCCACTGTTGACCTGCTGGCGGAGGCGCCGAGCGAGGCGGAGCAGGATCATCCGCAGCCGGCTGACGTCGTCCTCCGCGGCAGCCATCGTCGCTCCCTTCCCTTCCAGATCGTTTTGTTTTGCTAACCAATAGCCTAGCTAAATACATCCCGAATGCCACCCCGAGGAGTGGGGCGCAGGGCGCCGGGCCTGCAGGCAGACTGGCGACGTGGCGGCCGTTCGCGTCCTCAGCCATCTGGGTTCCTCCGGCGTGTTCGCACTGCCTCCGGACCTCGCCGGCGAGGTGGAGCTGGTGCCCGTGCCCACCCGGGGCGACCTCGACCCCGCGCTGCGGGGGGAGGTCCTCGTCACCCTGCCCTGGGAAGTCGAGACGCTCGCCGAGACGCTCCGGAGAGGGGTGCGGTGGGTGCACGTCACCGGGACCGGGGTGGACGCCTTCCCGCTCCAGCTGATCGGTGAGGGTGTGGTGCTGACCAACTCCCGTGGTGCCAGCGCGGTGCCGATCTCCGAGTGGGTCCTCGCCACGATGCTGGCGTTCGAGAAGCGGCTGCCGGAGTCGTGGGAGACCCGTTCCCCCGAGGATTGGCGGCGGGGGCAGCTCCGCGATCTCGGCACCCTGGCCGGCAAGCGGCTCGCCCTCGTCGGCCTGGGTGACATCGGCTCGGCGACCGCCACGCGGGCCTTGGCGTTCGACATGCAGGTGCGGGCCTTGCGTCGCCGGGACCGGCCGTCACCCGTGCCCGAAGTGGAGACGGTCCGCTCGCTGGCGGCATTGCTCGACGGCGCGGATCACGTCGTGCTCGCCGCGCCACTGACCCCCGAGACCCGAGGCCTCATCGGGCGCGATGCGTTCGGGGCGATGAAGCCCGGGGTGCACCTGGTGAACGTGGCCCGGGGGGCATTGGTCGACCAGGACGCGCTGCGAGCGGCGCTCGATGACGGGACGGTGTCGATGGCGTCGCTCGACGCGGTCGACCCTGAGCCGTTGCCGGAGGGGCACTGGCTCTACACCCACTCCAAGGTGCGCTTGTCCCCCCACCTGTCCTGGTCCGCGCCGGGAGCGCTCGAGCTGCTGGCCCAGATGTTCATCGAGAACCTCCGGCGCTTCGTGGCCGGCGAGCCGCTCCAGCACGTGGTCGATCTCGACGCCGGATACTGATGGGTGTCCCGCCCGCCTTGGCTCCGGGCGACGAGGGCTGGCACCCGCCGGGTCCGGAGCCGCGGTGGAGCGAATGGTGGTACTTCGACTTCGCCTCCCCCGACGGGTCCGTCGGAGGGTACGTGCGGGTCGGTCGCTATCCGAACCTCGGGGTCGTGTGGTACTGGGCGTGCCTGGCCGGTCCCCGTCGACCGGCGGTGATGGTCATCGACCACGAGGTCCGCCCACCCGTGCGGGAGGGCTCGCTCGAATTGCGGGCCAGTGGTCTGTGGGCGGACCACAACTGCGAGACCCCCTTCGAGCACTGGAGCGTCGGGCTCGAAGCGTCCGCCGTGAGCCTCGACGACCCGCTGGATGCCTATCGGGGCTCGCTCGGCCAACCGGTTCCCCTCGGCTTCGACCTGGAGTGGGAGACCGACGGGGAGGTCTTCGCCCACCCGCCGCCCCTCGACGGCTACGAGGTGCCGTGCCGGGTGCACGGTGAGGTGCTCGTCGGGCGCGAGCGCCTCGAGCTCGACGGGGTGGGTCAGCGGAACCACGCCTGGGGCGGGGACGACCGGTGGGCGGGGACCTGGTGCTGGACCGCCTTCCACGTCGAGGGCGGCAGTCACCACCTGCTCGAGGTGGCCCCGGGCTCATCGCGGGCCATCGGCTATCGCCAGCTTCCCGGTTCAGGCCCGGTGGAGGTGCTCGAGGGCTCGGTGGCGTGGACCGAAGGGCGGGAGCGGCTGCCCCGGCAGATCGATCTCACGGCGGCCGGCGAGCGCATCGGGGTCACCCCGCTGGTGTGGGCGCCGGTCCTCGTCGAGGGGCCCGGCGGCCGGCGGACCCGCCTCCCGCGGGCCCTGGCCCGCTTCGAGGGAGCCGCCGGCCCTGGTGTGGGGTGGGTCGAGGTCAACCAGCCGGAGTGAGCGGCCGGCGAGCGCGGATCAGGCCGCTCGCTCGGCGGCGCGCTCCACACGGAACGCCACCGCAGCGAAGCCCGCCACCACGACGAAACCGGTCACCGCCAGCAGGATCGGCACCACCACATCGTCCTGGGGCATGGTCATGGTGGTCCCCGCGGTCCCCTCGGGCCACGGCCACAGCACTCGCAGCGAGCCGAGCATCAGGCCGATGAGCCCCGCCACCACCGTGTCGTGGTGGTGGTGCAGGGCCCAGTGCAGCACCTGCGAGAACAGCATGAGCCCGATCGCGCAGCCGGTGGCGAACACCGCGACGGTGGCGAGCTGGCGGTCGTTCACCGCCCCGAGGACCAGGTCGTACATGCCGAGCATGAGGAGGATGAACGAGCCGGAGATCCCCGGGAGGATCATGGCGCAGATGGCGATCGCGCCGGCCAGGAAGAAGGCCCACAGCGGCGGATCGGCTACCCCGGAGGAGCGGAAGCCGAGCAGGAAGAACGCGGCCACGCCGACGAGGAGGAGGACGACGGCGCGCACGCCGTCCCATTGCTTGACCCGCGGGAGTGCCGCGGCGACCGAGCCGGCGACCAGGCCGAAGAACAACCCGGCCATGCGGACCGGTTCCGTGTCGAGCAGGTGCTCGATGGCACGGGCCAGCGAAAGCAGCGCCAGCAGGATGCCCGCTCCCAGCGGGAGGATGAACAGCCAGCGGATCTCACGCAACCGGTCCCGGGTGCCGACCAGGTCGAGCTTCAGGAGGTGACCTGCCGTTGCGGCGAAGAGGCTGACCGTGTCGATGAGCTCCTCGTAGATACCGGTGACCAGGGCGACGGTCCCGCCCGAGACGCCTGGGACGATGTCGGCGCTGCCCATGAGGAAGCCGCGCGCGAAGACGGAAGCAGGCTTGTGGGGCACGGCTGTGATGGTACGGCAACGGGGGGCGTGACCCGCAACCACGCGCGAGCGCCGGTACGCTTCGCCGGTGCTCGTTGTCTCCACGTTGATCCTCGGTCTCGGCGTCGACCCTCAGCGCCTCCTGCACGCCGTCGGGCTGATCGGCCTGCTGCTCGCGGTGTTCGCCGAGTCCGGCATGATGGTGGGCTTCTTCCTCCCCGGCGACTCGCTGTTGTTCGCCGCCGGCCTGCTCACCTATCGGGGTGACCTGGCAGCCGGTCAGGTGTGGCTGGTGACGGTGGGCTGCGTCGTCGCGGCGGTGGTGGGCGACCAGGTGGGCTACGGGGTCGGGCGCAAGCTCGGTCCCAGACTCGCGGACCGGGAGCGCTCGCGGTTCCCCAAGGACGAGCACCTCGCGAAGGCGCAGGCGTTCTTCGACCACCACGGCCCGAAGGCGATCGCGCTCTCGAGGTTCGTGCCGATCGTGCGCACGTTCTGCCCCGTCGTGGCCGGGGTGAGCCGCATGGACCACCGGGTCTTCACCCGGTGGAACGTGATCGGTGGGGTGGTGTGGGCGGTCGGGCTGATCCAGCTCGGGTACTGGCTGGGACGGATCGCCCCAGGAATCGGCGACCGCATGGAGCTGGTGGTCGTGGCGATCGTGGTCTTCTCGCTCATCCCCATCGGGGTGGAGCTGATCCGCTCGCACCCGGAGCGGATCAGCTCACCTACGGGAAAACCTGGCCGATGAGCTTGCGGTTCTTCAGCTTCGCCTTGAGGTAGTCGCGGTTCATCAAGGCGATGAAGTCGATGGGGATCTCCTTCGGGCAGGCTTCCTGGCATTCGCCGTAGTTCGTACAGGAACCGAAGTACTGCTCCATGGTTTCGACCATGTCCTCGGTGCGCTGCCACCGCTCCGCTTGACCCTGGGGGAGCAGGTTGAGGTGGGCCAACTTGGCGGAGGTGAACAACTGTGCTGCTCCGTTGGGGCAGGCGGCGACGCACGCCCCGCAACCGATGCAGGCAGCGGCGTCCATGGCCGTGTCGGCTGCCGGCTTGGGCACCGGGATCTGGTTGCCGTCGGGAGCCGCACCCGTGTTCGCCGTGATGAACCCGCCCGCGGCGACAATGGCGTCGAAAGCGGACCGGTCGACCATCAGGTCCTTGATGACCGGGAAGGCCGCGGCTCGCCAGGGCTCGATCACGATCTCATCCCCGTCGCGGAAGCTGCGCATGTGGAGCTGGCAGGTGGCCGTGCCGCGCATCGGGCCGTGAGCCTGGCCGTTGATCATCACTCCACAGGTCCCGCAGATCCCTTCCCGGCAGTCGCTGTCGAAGGTGATCGGCTCGCGACCGGACTCGATCAGCCGCTCGTTCACCACGTCGAGCATCTCGAGGAACGACATCTCCTCCTTCACGTCGTCGGCCTCGTAGGTCTCGAAGCGGCCCTCGGCCCGGGGGCCGTCCTGGCGCCACACCTTGAGCGTGAGCTTCATCTCGGTCCTCGTCCTACTTGTAGCTGCGTTGGGTGAGCTTCACGTACTCGAACGTGAGCGGCTCCTTGTGGAGCCTCTGTGGAGCGTCGGCGCCCTGCCATTCCCAGGCGGCCACGTACGCGAAGTTCTCGTCGTCCCGGAGCGCCTCGCCATCCTCGGTCTGGTGCTCGACCCGGAAGTGCCCTCCACAGCTCTCCTCGCGGTGTAGGGCATCACGGCACATGAGCTCGGCTTCCTCGAAGAAGTCGGCCACCCGCATGGCCTTCTCGAGCGACTGGTTGACCCCGTCGGGCGTGCCGAGGATGCGGGCGTTCTTGCGGAACTCGTCGTACAGAGCCGGGATCTCGCTGAGCGCCTTCTCCAGGCCGGCGCGCGAGCGCTCCATCCCGCAGTGGTCCCACACGATCTTGCCCAGCTCACGGTGGTAGTGGTCGACCGAGCGGGTGCCCCCCACCGACATCCAGCGGCGGATCTCGTCTTGCACGGCTGCTTCGGCCTGCTTGAACACCGGGTCGTCGGTGGGCACGGGTGGCTGCCCGAGCAAGCCGGCCAGGTAGTCACCGACGGTGTAGGGGATCACGAAGTACCCGTCGGCGAGGCCCTGCATCAACGCCGAGGCGCCGAGCCGGTTGGCGCCGTGATCCGAGAAGTTGGCCTCACCCAGCGCGTACAGCCCGGGAACGGTGGTCATGAGGTTGTAGTCCACCCACAACCCACCCATCGTGTAGTGGGTCGCGGGATAGATGCGCATCGGGACCTCATATGGGTTCTCCCCGGTGATGCGCTCGTACATGTCGAAGAGGTTCCCGTAGCGCTCCCGCACGACGTCGACTCCCAACCGGCCGAGGGCGTCGGAGAAGTCGAGGTACACGCCGTTGTGGAGTGGCCCTACGCCACGCCCCTCGTCGACGACGGTCTTGGCGTTGCGGCTGGCCACGTCCCGGGGCACCAGGTTGCCGAACGCCGGGTACTTGCGCTCGAGGTAGTAGTCGCGCTCGGACTCGGGGATCTCGGCTGGCGGCCGATCGTCACCTGCCCGCTTGGGCACCCAGATCCGACCGTCGTTGCGCAACGACTCGGACATGAGGGTGAGCTTGGACTGGAACTCGTCGCTCGCGGGGATGCAGGTGGGGTGGATCTGGGTGAAGCACGGGTTGGCGAACAGAGCCCCCCTCTTGTGTGCCCGCCAGGCCGCCGTGACGTTGCTGTTCATGGCGTTGGTCGACAGGTAGAACACGTTGCCGTACCCGCCCGTGCACAGCAGCACCGCGTGCGCTGCGTGGGAGGTGACCTCGCCGGTGACGATGTCGCGGGTCACCACCCCGCAGCACGCGCCGTCCTTCACCACCACGTCGAGCATCTCGGTCTTGGTGTGCAGCTCGACCGTCCCCAGTGCGACCTGCTGCATGAGTGCCTGGTAGGCGCCGAGCAGGAGCTGCTGGCCGGTCTGGCCCCGGGCGTAGAAGGTGCGGCTGACCTGCGCCCCGCCGAACGAGCGGTTGTCGAGCAGGCCGCCGTACTCGCGGGCGAACGGGACACCCTGCGCGACGCACTGGTCGATGATGTCGACGCTGACTTGCGCGAGGCGATAGACGTTCGACTCCCGCGCCCGGAAGTCGCCGCCCTTCACCGTGTCGTAGAAGAGCCGGAAGATCGAGTCGCCGTCGTTCTTGTAGTTCTTCGCTGCGTTGATGCCCCCCTGGGCGGCGATCGAGTGCGCGCGGCGTGGCGAATCGTGGAACGTGATGACCTTGACCCGGTAGCCGAGCTGGCCGAGTGCGGCGGCAGCGGACGCGCCGGCCAGGCCACTGCCCACCACGATGATCTGGAACTTGCGCTTGTTGTTCGGGTTGACCAGGCGCATCGAGAACTTGTGGTTGTCCCAGCGGTCCTCGATGGGTCCTTGTGGGGTCTTGGCGTCGAGCACGATGTCGCTCATTCGATGCGGTCTCCTCGGGCTCAGCCGACGACGCCGGTGAGCACGGCGATCGGGAACGAGATGTTGGGCCCCACCACCAGGATCGTGAAGCCCGCCGCGGCAGCTCGCCGCAACGGGTTGTGGCGGGGATTGAAGCGCGGACTCATCGACCCCATGGTCTGGAACAGGCTCCAGACGCCGTGGTACAGGTGCACGCCGAGAGCCAGGTTGGCCAGCACGTAGAAGAGCGCCACCGGCCAGCGTTCGAACGACGCCACCACGTTCGCGTACACGTCACCGGCCGTGAAGTCGGGGTTGGCCCAGCCGGTGGTGAGGTCGGCGAGGTGGAACAGCACGAAGAGGGCGACGATCACACCGCTCCAGCGCATGGTCCGGGCTGCCCAGCTGGCGGCGATGTAGTCGCGAGGTGAGGCATACCGCTGCGGGCGAGCTCGACGGTTGAGCATCGTGAGCGAGTAGGCCGCGTGGATGTGGTATCCGACGGCCACGATCAGCACGATCCGCATGCCCCACAGTGCGACATGCTCCGGAAGGATCGGTACCAGCAGCCCGGTTCGGAGCCACTCGGCGTACTCGCGGTAGTGGGTCGGGCCGAGGTACATCTTCAGGTTGCCGACCATGTGGGCGAACACGAAGCCCATCAGCACCAGGCCGGTGATGGCCATCACCCACTTCTTGCCCACCGCGGTCCGGTAGAAGCCCGCCATGGGGAGCCGCCCTCGCCGAATCGGTGTCCGGATCGGGGGGGACGTGACGTTCGGGGTGGTAGCAGGGGCTTGTCGGGTTGCGGTCACGAACGTGCCTCCACGTGCAGCTCCTCCGATCGGCGTGGGTTGCGGCGCGACACCGGGTGCGAGAGGCCCGAACCTCACCGGGATCCGGCCCGTGACGACGCTACCCATGACGGGTCGTCAGGTGCTAGCTGGCAGCGGCCGCCCGGGTTGGGGCGGGCTAGGGCTGTGACGCCGCATCCCGCCGGCGTGCCCGCTCGACCGTCGTGGTGTACCGGTTGCTGGCCAGGATGCTCCCCCGCGCCGGCGCGTCCGCCAGCTCCAGGCGGAGGCTCAGCTCCCCCTCGGCGTCGGGCACGATGCTCTCCATCGTCGCCACGTAGGTGGCGGCGTCCGCCTCCACCTCGCCCTGCCACGACCACCGCAACGACCGTGAACGCCCCGCACCGTCTCGCCATTCGAGATGGGCGGTGACGACCACATCGGCGAGGGTGATCCTGAGGTCGCTCACGACGTGGATGGCTGCCCGCAGCGGCTCCGCGGGCCGGACGATCCGCGGCAACCGATCAGCGACCACGATCAGCGGGCGGCAGGCGGCGGCCAGGGCGTGGAGCGCCGCTTTCGGCTGGCGGTCGTGGCCGAGCACCGACCAGGTGACCGAGGGATAGCCATCGGCGAAGCAGAACTGGGCGAAGCCTCCCGTCGGCCGGTACTTGAGTCGGCGGAGCGTCTCCACGTGGTGCTTGACCAGTTCCGCCTGGTAACGCTGGGTCGCCTCCCTCCACTGGTCGAAGGTGGGGTGAGCGGCGGGTGGGACGTACCGGTCGAAGAACGTCTTTTGCAGCGCGTGCACGCGGTGGGCCCGATCCCAATCCAGCGCAGGCCAGCGGTCGGGCTCGAGGAACCCGGCATCGGCCGGGACCGCCTGGGCGCCGAACTCGGTGACGAACCGGGCCAACTTGGGCCACCAGCGCAGCAGCCGTGGGAGGTCCCGCTCGTCACCCAGGTACCAGCCGAGGTAGAGGTGGGTGTCGGTGCCGTCGAGCTTCGGGGGATGCGGGAGCACACCGCTGTGAGGCACCACGGGCCGCGAACCGTCGTTGCGCTCGAGCACGGAGCTGATCGAGTGGTCCAGCACGCTCTTGTTCCACGTCGGGAGCACCTGTGCGGCGATCGCCTTGGCGGCGAGTCGAGCACGGCGGCGAGGGTCGTCGAGCGTGGCGGGCTCGATGTCGATCGCCATCGGCTCGTTGTGCGCGCACCAGATGGCGATCGACGGGTGGTGCCCGAGGAGGTCCACCGCCTCACGGGCCTGGCGGCGAGCCTGGCGACGGACACCGCGCGCGTAGCCCCACTGCAGCGGCATGTCCTGCCAGAGCAGCACGCCCTGTTCGTCGGCGGCCTGGTACAGCTCGGGGCGGCTGATGTGCCCGTGCACCCGCATCAGGTCGAGCCCCGCCTCTCGCACCCTCCTCACGTCGCCGGTGAGGAGGTCGGGTGAGGCATCCGCCAGCGCCACCCGGCTCGGTCCCTGGTTGGTGCCCTTGAGGAAGAGGCGCTCACCGTTCACGGAGAAGATCCAGTTGTCGAGCGCCACCCGGCGCAGGCCGACCGAGCGGCGTACGCGATCGCTGATCCGATCACCGGTCAGCACGTCGAGCTCGATGATGTAGAGCGGCTGGTCCCCGAGCGACCAGGGCCACCACAGGGCCGGATCGGGAACGGTGACTGTCCACTCCAGCCGGTTCTCCCCGGTCGCGACCGGCTGGTCGCGGACCATCTCGACGACCTCGCGACCTCGATGGTCCACGACCCGGGTACGGATCGTCGCGAGCGCCGGGTCGGCCGCGTCGAGCACGGCGCGCAGAGACACGGAAGCTGCGTCCTCGCGGGCATCGCGGCAGACGATGCGGCTGTGCTTGATGCGCAGCGGGCCGCTGGTCTCGAGTCGCACCGGACGCCAGATGCCACCCGGGTTGAAGCTCTGGTCGAGGAGGTCCCAGTGCTGGAACACGCCGGTGAGGTTGCGCTTGCGGGTCCGCTCCCGCTGCCGCGCGCAGGCCACCTCGACGGCCAGCACGTGCTCGGAGCGAGCGGCCAGCTCCCTGGTGATCTCGAAAGCGTGGGGGAAGAAGTAGCCCTCGGTGTCCCCGAGGTAGGTGCCGTCGAGCCACACGTCGCTCGTGTAGAAGACCCCGTCGAGCACCAGCCAGTGGCGCTGCTGCGCCGGCTGCTCACCCCAGGCCGGGGTCGCGGTGGCATCGAGCTCGAAGCGGCGGCGCACCAGCAGTGGTCCGTCCGACTCGGAGAAGGCGGGCGTGGAGCGCCAGTGGCCGGGGACCGGGAGGTCCTCCCACGCCGAGTCGTCGAACTCGGGGTCGGGGTAGGCCCGACGGAGGCTCTCGTCGGCCACCGCCGCCCGCCAGGTGCCCTCGAGGCTCACGCCCGCCCGATCGGGGAGGATCCTCTCGGGTGCCGGTCCCCCGTCCATCGGCGGGGACGCTACCGGACCACGCCACCGGTCGATCGCTGGAGGCCTCGACCGGGAACGCTTCGACAGGCATCTACTAGAGTGAGAGGTCATCGACACGGGGGGGTCGGAAGTGGCCGAGACGACCGCCGAGGGCGAGGCCGGGATCCGCCAGCCGGTCGACGAGCGAGCGCAGCCCGGCACCCGGCGCGAGGGTGGCGACCTCCCTCGTGCTGCTCTCGACTGGTTGCTCGACCGCTCCGCGGAGGTGGTCGTCCTCGTCGACGACGGCGGGATGGTGGCCTACGTGAACCCGACGGTCCGGCGGATGCTCGGCTTCGACGCCCGGAGCCTGGTGGGTCGATCGCTCACCGAGCTGCTCGGTCCGGAGTCGGTGACGGAGCTCGACGGGATGCTCCCGGTCGCCACCGGTGGAGCAGGTTGGAGGGAGTCCCAGCGGGGTGGTCCGCTGCTCCTGGCTGTCCGTGACGCGGAGGGCCGGACGTGCCAGCTGCTCGCGGAGGTCTCCTCCGAGGCGCCCATCGGTGGTCGCCCGTTCACGGCACTGCGGCTGTCCGCCGTCCGGGGCGACGGGCGCCGGACCATCGACGCGCTGGGCCGCCGGCTGGCCTTCGAGGATCTGCTCACCCGGCTGGCGTCGTCGTTCGTCCTGCTCCCCGCCCCCGAGATCGACGAGGGGATCACCCGGGCTCTCGCGGACATCGGCACGTTCAGTGAGGTCGACCGGGCCTACGTGTGCATGCTCGACGACGACCGGGGGACCATCGAGAACACCCATGCGTGGGCCAGCCCCTCCAGGCTTCAGGCGGGGTCCCGGGCGTCGACCGTCGCCCAGGACGCCGTGCCCGCGTGGATGGCCACCCTCCGCGCGTTGGAGCCCGTCTACATCGCACGGGTCGCAGACCTCGACGACCGGTGGGCCCGCGAGCGATCCCTGCTGGCCGCGCACGGCGTGCGCTCGGCGCTCGCCGTCCCACTCGCCACGGAAGGGCGTCTCGTCGGCTTCATCGGGTTCGAGTCGATCGGGACCGAGCGGCTCTGGTCGGACGACCACCTAGCCGTCCTGAGCGCCGCTGCCGGCATCATCTCGCAAGCCCTCGCTCGGTCGGCTGCCGAAGAGCGGTTCGTCACCGCCTTCACCGGGGCGCCCCTCGGGATGGCCCTGCACGGGCCCGACGGTCGGCACCTGCAGGTCAACCGGACCTACTGCGAGCTGGTGGGTCGATCGGAGGACGAGCTCATCGGACGGCCGGTCATCGAGGTCGTGCACCCCGACGACCAGGACGAGCTGCTCGACCGGTACGCGGACCTGCTGGCCGGCCGGGCAGCGCGGATCTCCCACGACGTGCGGGCGTGGAAGGGTGACGGGGAGCTCAGCTGGTTCCGGGCCCACAGCGCGGCGGTCCGTACCAGCGAGGGGGTGCTCCAGTACCTCGTCACCCACCTGGAGGACATCACCGAGCGCCACCAGCAGGAACAGGAGCTCCGACTCAGCGAGGAGCGGTACCGCACGCTCGTCGAGAACTCGCCGGCGCTGGTCACCCGGTTCGATCGCGAGGGCCGGATGGTGTACGTGAGCCCGGCGATCCGGGAACTGGCCTCCGTCGAGCCCCACGAGGTGACCGGTCGGACCAGCGCGGTGTTCACCGACGACGAGCGTGAGTACCGCAAGTGGGTGGCGTCATTGCACCGGGTCTTCGAGACCGGCCAACGCCTCGACACGGAGTGGGAGATCCCCGTCGCCGGGGGCTCGCGGTGGTTCCAGAGCCGGGCCGTGCCCGAGTTCGGCCCCGACGGCCAGGTGGAGCACGTGCTGGTGATGAACACCGACATCACCGCGGTCAAGCGCAGCGAGGCCGAGCTCGCTCGCCAGGCCCTCCACGATCCGCTCACCGGGCTCGCCAACCGGGCACTCTTCCTCGACCATCTCGCTCTGGCGCTGGCCCGGTGCCGCCGGCGGGAGGAGCGGCTGGCGGTCCTCTTCCTCGACCTGGACCGTTTCAAGGTGGTGAACGACTCGCTGGGGCACTCGGCCGGCGACGAGCTGCTGATCGTCGTCGGCCACCGCCTCCAGGAGGTCCTGCGGGCCGGGGACACCGTCGCCCGGCTCGGTGGCGACGAGTTCGTGGTGCTCCTGCCCGATGTCGCCGGCGGCGAGGAGGTCGTGGAGATCGCGGAACGGGTGCTGCACGCGCTGCGCCGTCCGGTCCGGGTCGGAGCCGACGAGGTGTTCCCCACCGGGAGCATCGGCATCGCCCTGGCCCCGGGGACCGCCGGGACCGATGAGCCGATCACCGCCGAGGGTCTGCTGCGGGACGCGGATGCCGCCATGTACCGGGCGAAGGCCCGGGGCCGAGACCGCTTCGAGATGTTCGACGAGAACCTGCGTACCCAGGCCATGGCTCGCCTGCACCTGGAGAGCTTCCTGCGCCGGGCCATCGACCTCGACGAGCTGGAGGTGCACTTCCAGCCGGAGGTCTCGCTCACCACCGGAGCGATCGTGGGCTGCGAGGCGCTCGTGCGGTGGCGTCACCCTGTGGACGGGCTGCTCGATGCGGGCTCGTTCATCTCCGTCGCCGAGGAGTCGGGCCTGATCGTCGACGTGGGCTCATGGGTGCTCCGTGAGGCGTGCCGTCTCGCCAGCCAGTGGCTCACGGGCGATCGGGCCATCGAGACCGTGCGGGTGAATCTCGCGGCTCGCCAGATCGCCCATCCCGACCTGGTGCCCCTGGTGGTCGAGGCACTCGAGGAGAGCGGGCTCGACGCGTCGATGCTCTGCCTGGAGATCACCGAGACCACCGTGATGGCCGATCCCGCGGCCAGCCTGGAGGTGCTCGGCCGCCTGCGGGCCCTCGGCGTCCAGCTGGCCATCGACGATTTCGGGACCGGGTACTCGTCGCTCGCAACCCTCAAGCAGCTCCCGGTGGACATCTTGAAGATCGACCGCTCCTTCGTCGACGGACTGGGCGTGGACCCCGACGACACCGCCATCGTCGACGCCATCGTGAGCCTCGGCCGTGCGCTGGGCCTGGGGATCGTCGCTGAGGGGGTGGAGACCTCGACGCAGCTCCGAGAGCTCCGGGGGCTCGGCTGTGATCGGGCCCAGGGCTTCCTCTTCGCGCCGGCGGTCCCCGCCGATCGGTTCTGGGACGCGTGCGCGCTCGCTCACCAACCGGAGGCCGCGAGCTGAGGCAGCCCAGCGCCCGCGGCCGCCGCCGCGCCCACCGGGCGCCTCGCCGAACTGCCGCCCCGCGAAGGGCGGCGATAGCGTGGCTTCCATGCCGTCTCCCAGCACCCGACCAGAGACCATCGGCGCCCTGCGGCGCTCCGGCTGGGTGTCCCGCCCGGTCAAGGAGGAGATCCGCCAGAACGCGGTGGCCCGCATCCGAGCAGGGGAGCCGCTCTTCCCGGGCGTGCTCGGCTACGACGACACCGTGCTACCGCAACTCGAGAACGCCCTGCTCGCCGGCCACGACGTGATCTTCCTCGGTGAGCGGGGCCAGGCCAAGACCCGCATGATCCGTTCCCTCACCGGCTTGCTGGACGAATGGATGCCGATCGTCGCCGGCTCCGAGATCAACGACGACCCGTATCATCCGGTGTCACGCCACGCCCGCGACCTCGTCGCCGCGGAAGGTGACGACACCCCGGTCGAGTGGGTGCACCGGGACGACCGCTTCGGCGAGAAGCTGGCCACCCCGGACACGTCCATCGCCGATCTGATCGGCGAGGTCGATCCGATCAAGGTGGCCGAAGGGCGCTATCTGTCCGACGAGCTGACGCTCCACTACGGCCTCGTGCCCCGTACCAACCGGGGCATCTTCGCCATCAACGAGTTGCCCGACCTGGCGGAGCGCATCCAGGTCGGCCTCCTCAACGTGCTCGAAGAGCGCGACGTGCAGATCCGGGGGTACAAGATCCGCCTGCCGCTCGACGTCCTGCTGCTCGCATCCGCCAACCCCGAGGACTATACGAACCGCGGCCGCATCATCACCCCTTTGAAGGATCGCTTCGGCAGCCAGATCCGGACCCACTACCCGCTCGACGTGGAGACCGAGGTCGCCATCGCCCGCCAGGAAGCCCGACCGCTCGAAGCCGATGGGCTGCGGGTGGTGGTCCCCGACTACATGGCGGAGGCCGTGGCCGAGCTGAGCCAGCTCGCTCGCCAGAGCCCCCACATCAACCAGCGTTCAGGGGTGTCGGTGCGGCTCACGGTGTCCAACATCGAGACGCTGGTGGCCAACGCCGCCCGCCGGGCCCTGGTCCACGGCGAGACCGACGTCGTGCCCCGGGTGAGCGACCTCGACGCCCTGGCCTCGTCGACGGCCGGCAAGGTCGAGATCGACTCGATCGAGGGAGGGCGCGACGAGCAGATCATCGAGCATCTGCTCAAGGCAGCCGTCCTGTCGGTGTTCCGTGACCACCTGCCCATCGAAGACCTGCGGCCGGTGATCGACGCGTTCGACGGCAGCCGTGTGGTCCACGTCGGTGAGGACGTGCTGTCGGCCGACTACGTGGGGCTGATCACCGAGATCCCCGAGCTACGCGAGCCGGTGCGCCGGTTGACCGGCGGCGACGAGTCGGCCGCATCGGTGGCGGCGGCCGTCGAGTTCGTCCTCGAGGGGCTGCATCTGTCGAAGCGGCTCAACAAGGAGACGGTCGGGGCTCGCGCCCAGTACCGGGGCCGGGGCTGATCGCGGGTTGCGACGCGCCGGTCAGCGGTCGTTGACCAGCTCGTGGACGCCGCCGTCGCCCGCGACCACCACCCGCTCCACCATCTCGCCGAGGAAGATCCCGTGCTCCACCACGCCCGGGATGGCATCGAGACTGGCGGCGAGCCCCCGGGGATCGTCGATCAGACCGAAGCGGGCGTCGGCGAGCAGGTTGCCGTTGTCGCTCCCACCGGGACGGATCGACACGGAGCTGGCCCCCAGCGCCTCGACCCGCGACGCCACGACCCCGGGGGCGAAGGGGAGGATCTCCAGCGGGGTGCCGAAGTCGCCGAGCTGATCGACCAGTTTGTGCTCGTCGACCACCACGATCCATCGCTCGCACATCTGGCCCACGATCTTCTCCCGGGTGAGCGCACCACCTCCTCCCTTCGTGAGGTTGAAGTCGGGGTCGACCTCGTCGGCGCCGTCGATCCCCACGTCGAGCCGGCCGAGGTCGTCGGGAGGGACCACCTGCAACCCGAGGGACCGAGCCAGCTGCTCGGTCTGGGTCGAGGTGGCGGTGCACGCGATGTCGAGGCGGCGCTCCCCGAGGGCCACGATCGTCCAGTGGACCGTCGAGCCGGTGCCGAGCCCGACCCGCATCCCGTCCTCGACGTAGGTGGCGGCGTGGCGGCCCGCTGCTTCCTTCTGGGCCAGTCGCGGATCGTGGTGCTCGGCGCTGCTCATACTGCCATCGTCGCGTAGCGGCGAGCGAGATCGGCGCTGCGCTTGGGGTTGCGGTCCCGGTCGAACAGCCCGAACTCGACGTCGAAGCCGTGCAGCCATTCGTAGTTGTCGACCGCGGTCCAGTGGAAGAACCCGCGGACGTCGATGCCGTCCTCGATCGCATCGGAGACGATGCCGATGCACTCATCCACGTAGCGGACCCTGGTCTCGTCGTCCGTGCCCACCCCGGAGGTGCCCAGCCCGCACTCGGCGACCAGCAGGGCCCGCCCGGGCAACTCGTCGGCGAGACGCCGCAGCACGATTCCCAGCCCCTCCGGCCAGGGCGCGTAGCCCATGGCGGTGACCGACGCGTCGACCGGGTAGGGCCCGGTCGTCGCGTCGGCGTAGACGGTCTGGGCGGCGTAGTAGGAGAAGCCGATCAGGTCGAACGAGCCCGCCATGTCGGGCCGTTCCTCCTCGACCGTGCCAGGCACGGCCAGCACCCCGTCGCGCAGGGCGCGGATCCACGAGGTCCAGTAGACGTCGTCGAAGGCCCGGGCCATGGCTCGTGCCTGTTCCCGTTCCGCGGGGTCCCGGGATCGGGTGCCGGGATAGATCGGCGAGAGGTTCATGATCGTCGCCACCGGCTTGCCGCCGCTGCGCAGCAGGCGCCACGCCTCGTGGTTGGCGAGGTGCGTCGCTCGCAAGGCGTGGCCGAAGTCCTCGAGGCTCCTCCGCCCGGGGGGATGGGTGCCGAGCAGCCATCCCGCCCCCGCGAAGGCGACCGGCTCGTTGATCGGCTTCCATCCGGTCACCAAGTCGCCGAAGGTCTCGCCCATCCAGTCGACGTGCCGGGCCCAGTGCCCCGAGCGCGCCCGGTCGTCGAGGAAGCCGCCCAGGTCGTCGCTGAACCACCCCGGCAACGTGAAGTGGTGCAGACACACCCAGATCTCGATGCCGGCGTCGCGTGCCGCCTGCAGCATGGCGGTGTAGTGCTCGACCGCGGCGGGATCGTGGTGGCCAGGCCGGGGCTCGAGCCGGGCCCACTCGAGGGAGAGGCGGTGGTGGGTGAGGCCGTGCTCGGCGAGCAGGCGGAAGTCCTCGGCGTAGCGGGTGGCGAAGCCGTTGCCGTCGCGGGATCGGGGGGCGCGTCCGAGATCCTCCCACCGCTTCCAGTCGGCGCGGGGCGCCGCACCCTCCGTCTGCGTGGACGAGGCCGCCGTACCCCACCAGAACCCCTCCGGGAACCCCATGACCGCATTCTGCCCCGCGCCGGTTCCACTGCCGGCGCGACCGTGGAGGGCGGCGGGTACCCTCGGCACATGGCCAAGGGACGTCGGGCTGCGTACTCCCGCTGGGACGGCACCCAGGTCGGCTTCGAGCTCGATGCGTTCGACGTCTTCGAGGAGATGACCGACGACCTCCTCTACCACGGCGACATCAACGCCGCGCTCCGGCGGATGCTGCAGTCAGGGTTCCGGGACCGTAACGGGGAGCGACTCCAAGGCCTTCGCGAGATGCTCGAGAAGCTCCGGCGCTCCCGCCGGGAACGGCTTGAGCAGTACGACCTCGGCGGGGTGTACGACGACATCGCGCAGGAGTTGCGTGAGGTCGTGGACACCGAGCGGCGATCGCTCGAGGACCTGGTTCGTGAAGCACGAGAGTCGGGTGATGTGCGCCGCCAGGAGATCACCGAGCAGGTGGCGCAGGAGCGGCAGATGCAGCTCGACATGCTGTCGCCCGATCTCGCGGGCATGGTGCGCGACCTGCAGCGCTACGAGTTCACCTCGTCCGAGGCCCGGCAGCGGTTCGACGAGTTGCTCGACCAGCTCCGCCAGCAGCTGGTGCAGAGCTACGTGAACCAGATGGCCGGCGCCATGAGCAACGTCAGCCTCGAGCAGATGCAGCGGATGAAGGACATGCTCGCCGAGTTGAACCGCATGCTCGAGCAGCGCCAGCGCGACGAGGAGCCTGACTTCGAGGGGTTCATGGAGCGGTACGGCGACTTCTTCCCCGAGAACCCGCGCAATCTCGATGAGCTGCTCGAGGTGATGGCCCAGCGGATGGCGGCGATGCAGGCCCTGCTCAACTCGATGACCCCCGAGCAGCGCGCCCAGCTCCAGGGCCTGGCGGAGCAGCTGCTCGAGGACATGGACCTGCGGTGGCAGGTCGATCAGCTCGGCGAGAACCTCCGGTCGATGTTCCCCGACCTCGGCTGGAACCGCCGCTACGACTTCAGCGGCCAGGACCCGCTCTCGTTCGCCGAGGCCGCGTCGATGCTGCAGGAGCTCGGTGACATCGATCAGTTGGAGAACCTGCTTCGCGGCGCCACGAACCCGGGCGCGCTGGCGGAGGTCGACCTCGACCGGGCGCGCGACCTGCTCGGTGACGACGCGGCCCGCAGCCTTGAGCGGATGGCCGAGCTGGCCCGGCTCCTGGAGGAGGCGGGGCTGATCGAGAACAAGGAGGGCCATCTGCAGCTCACGCCTCGAGGCATCCGCCGGGTGGGGCAGAACGCTCTCAGCGACCTCTTCCGCAAGATGACCGACGACCAGTTCGGTCGTCACGAGCTGCGACGTACGGGCGTCGGCCACGAGCGCGACTTCGACACGAAGCCCTACGAGTTCGGCGATCCGTTCAACCTGCACATCGGGCGCACGATCCGCAACGCGATCCAGCGCGCGGGCGGGGGCATCCCCGTGGCGCTCGCACCCGACGACTTCGAGGTCGAGCGCACCGAGCAGCTCGTGCGATCGAGCACCGTGCTCATGCTGGATCTCTCCCTGTCGATGCCGATGCGCGACAACTTCCTGCCCGCCAAGAAGGTGGCCATGGCGTTGCACGCTCTGATCTCCTCGCAGTTCCCGCGTGACTACCTGGGCATCGTGGGCTTCAGTGAGGTGGCCCGGGAGCTCAAGCCCGAGCAACTACCCGAGGTCTCCTGGGATTTCGTCTACGGCACGAACATGCAGCACGCGTTCCAGATCAGCCGCCGGCTGCTGGCCCGCCAGAGCGGCACGAAGCAGATCATCATGATCACCGACGGCGAGCCGACGGCTCACATCACCCCATCCGGCGACGTGTTCTTCAACTACCCCCCGGTGCACGAGACCGTCGACGCGACCCTGCGGGAGGTGGGCCGCTGCACGCGGGAAGGCATCCGTATCAACACCTTCATGCTCGATCCCACCCCGCACCTGCGGGCGTTCGTGGAGAAGCTGAGCGAGCTCAACCGTGGGCGGGCGTTCTTCACCACACCGGAGACGCTCGGCGACTACGTGCTCGTGGACTTCATCGAGCAGCGGCGGCAGCTGCTCAAGGGGCGGCGGGCGAGTTGAGGAGCCGCTCGTAGCAGGTGGCGGTCTCGGCGTCGAAGGCCACGAGCAGGACCTGCTCCACCTCGGTGGGCGTGGCGCGCACGGTGTCGACCGCGATCCTCGCCGCCTCCTCGGGCGGGTAGCCGAAGATCCCCGTCGAGATCGCGGGGAACGCTACCGAGCGGGCCCTGAGCTCGTCGGCGACCTCCAGCGACCGCCGGTAGCAGGAGGCGAGCAGGCCGGCCTCTCCGTGCCCTCCACCTCGCCAGACCGGCCCGACGGTGTGGATGATCCACCGGGCGGGGAGGGCGAAGCCGTCGGTGGCGACGGCGTCACCGGTCGCGCAGTGGCCGATCGCGGCGCACGCGGCCTCGAGCCCGGGGCCGGCGGCAGCGAAGATCGCACCGCACACCCCGCCACCTCTCCGGAGCTCCTCGTTGGCCGCGTTGACGATCGCGTCGACCTGGAGGGTGGTGATGTCAGCGCGTGTCGCCTGCAGGCGCATCGCCCGTCTCTCGGGCGTCGAAGCCCAACTTCCGCTTGCGTTTCCGGGCACTCGCGGTCATGATCACACCAATGTAATTACACATGTGGTAATGCGCTGTCGCCTCGGGTGGAGCCGGAACTGCCGATCAGGGGCAGGAGGGGACGCATTCCGCAGGACCGGAACACGTCGAGCTCCCTACCCGCGAGGGGCCTGGCGCCTGCCAGGGCGGGGAGGAGGAGGCCGGAGATGCTGTACGCAACCGCCGAATCGAGTGCTGTGGACAAGTCCTGGCAGGACTTCGCGAACTGCCTGGGGGTCGATCCGGACCTCTTCTTCCCGGAGCGGGGCGCGTCCACCCGGGAGGCGAAAGAGGTCTGCCGTGGCTGCGTGGTGCGCGAGGAGTGCCTCGAGTACGCGCTGGCCAACGGCGAGAAGTTCGGGATCTGGGGTGGCATGAGCGAGCGCGAGCGGCGACGCATCCGCCGCCAGCGGTCGCTCGCCCGAGCGGCCACCAACGCCGCCGGCTGAGCTAGCCGCCGGTTCCCGCGGGCCCGTCGAGGTCGAGGCCGCGAGCTGCGGCCCGAGCTTCGATGGTGCGCTCGAGGCTCAGGTCGAGTTCGTCCCATCTCGCGGGGTCGATGGCGTCCAGCACGGCTCGTGGCGCGAGGCCGACGAGCTCTGCCCGCTCGATCGGTGCCTGCTCGGCAACGGCGTCGAACACCGCCTCGGGCCCGACCTTGTTGGGATCGACGAGGTTGATCGAGACCTGCACGTGGGCGCCGACCTGCAGGCCGAGGGCGCGCACCGCCGGCCCGCGCAGCGACGCCGCGATGCGTCTCGCCCGCTCGACGTCACCGTCCGCGAGCCACAGGTTGTAGGCGACCAGCACCGGCCGGGCGCCGACCGCGCAGGCCCCCGCCGTCGGGTGGGGAGTGGCAGGGCCGATGTCGGGTGGCAGGGAGCCGAAGGCGTGCCGCCGAACGTCGGGCAAGCTTCGCTCCGGGCCGTAGAGGAAGCACGGGACGGCGAGCTCCTTGGCCAGCCAGCGAGCGAAGCGGTCGCGCGCTCCGAGGGCGTCATCGAGGGAGGAGGAGCCGAGCGGGACGAAGGGCACGACGTCGACCACACCGAAGCGAGGGTGCACTCCTTGGTGTGGGCGGAGGTCGAGCGCCAGCACGGCCGCCGCAGCCACCGCCCGCGCTGCTGCCTCGCCGATGACCGTGATGACCGCTCGGTTGTGGTGGGGGTCGGTGTGGACGTCGAGCAACGAGTCCCCGGCGTGCCGAGCGATGAACTCGACCGTGGCCACGCTTCGACCCTCACTGACGTTGATGACGCACTCCAGCATGCTTCCCTCACGACGAGCCCGACGAGGTTCCCTGGCCCGAGATGGCTAAGCTTCGAACATGAACCTCGGTGGGCCCGAAATCCTGCTGATCGCAGTGGTGGTGCTGCTGCTGTTCGGCGGTACCCAACTGCCCAAGCTCGCCCGCTCTCTCGGCGAGGCCCAGAAGGAGTTCAAGAAGGGCCTCCGAGAGGGAACCAGCGACGCCCCCGACGAAGGCAAGGGCCAGACGGCCTGAGCCCCCGGCGACCGCCGGGCTGGCGGTCCAAGGGCCTACAGGACGCTGCTGACCAGTGGGGCGGGCGACAACTTGCGCTTCTTGAGGATCCGGCGCCGCTGGCGCTCGGACGTCCCGCCCCAGACCCCGTGGTCGATGCGATGCTCCAGCGCGTACTCGAGGCACGGCTCCTTCACCGGGCACGACGCGCAGATGCGCTTGGCCGTCTCGACGCCGACCCCGTCGCTGGGGAAGAAGGTGGAGGGTGGCTCGAACCGGCACAGGCCCTGAGCCATCCATGAAGTGTCCATCTCGCCTCCGTTGATCTCCCAGGTGGCACGGGGGCCGAGGCCCGGTGGCTCCCAGCTTCCGATCCGAGGCCCGGGACGTCCACGAGGGTACCGTCGCCGAGCCGGGGATTCCGCACCTCGCCGGTAGAGTGCAGGAATCGACGTAATCTCGTCATAAAGCCCCGAACAAGGCCCCGACATTGCTCGACCGAGGAGCGAGGGTGGAGCAGGACCTCTCCACGCCCCGGCCGGCCCATCAGCCGGTCCTGCCACCGCCACCACCCACCGACGCACATGTCGGCCCCTTCGCCCCTCCGCCGGCCCCCCACGCACCATCGTGGCCTCCTCCTCCCACGAAGGCGCCCCGGGAGCTCCCGGCCCAGCCCTCGCCGGGCTCCGGGCCACCTCCTCCGCCGCTTCCTCCCCCGCGGGAGCTCGGAGGGGGCTCCGGCGCGCCGGGGGGCGCGGACACGACCTGGGCAGAGGGGGAGCCGACGTTCCCCAGCGCGCCGCCGCTGCACGGCCAGCCCACCCTCCCCCCACCGATCCCGCTGCCGCCCCTGCCCGGCGACCGGGCACCGGTGGCCGCCCCGGCGCGATCGGCGAGCCTGGCGACCGTGGTGGTCGTGGCGCTCGCGAGCGCGCTGCTCGCCGCGCTGGTCACCGCGGGCCTGCTGCAGGTCTTCGACCGCGACTCGGGGCAGCCTGGCACCTCTCGGAGCACGCTGGGATCGGGAGCCGCGCTCGACATCCAGGCGCTGCTCCGCAAGGCCCAACCGTCGGTGGTCACGGTCCACACGGACACCGCCTCGTCGTCGGGGCTCTACGGCGGTGCCGGCACCGGGGTGGTGGTCGGGGAGGACGGCTACATCCTCACCAACTGGCACGTCATCGGCGGCGCGTCATCGGTGCGGGTCACCCTCCATGACGGCACCGAGCACGAGGCGACCCTGGTGGGAGGGTTCCCGAACGACGACATCGCGCTGATCAGGGTCGTCGACGGCCCGTCCCTGGTCCCCGCGGAGTTGGGAAGCTCCAGCTCGATCCAGGTCGGCGACGAGGTGGTCGCCATCGGCAACGCCCTCAACCTGGGTGGGCCGCCAAGCGTGACGCGAGGGATCGTGTCGGCCACCGACCGCACGATCCAGACCCCCGAGATCACCTTGCGTGGTCTCATCCAGACCGATGCCGCCATCAACCCGGGCAACTCCGGTGGACCTCTCCTCGACGTGCAGGGCCGGGTGATCGGCATCAACACCGCGATCATCAGCGACGCCCAGAACATCGGCTTCGCCATCCCGATCGACGCGGTGAAGCCGTTGATCGACGAGCTCAAGCAAGGCCGGGGGACGATCACCCCGTCCTCGGCCTTCCTCGGGGTGGTCACCGAGTCCGTGGACTCCGTGCCCGATGCGGTGCTCGACCAGTACGACGTCAGCGCGTCCAACGGCGCCCTGATCACCGAGGTACAGCCGGGCACGGCGGCGGATCGTTCCGGCCTGCAGATCGGCGACGTCATCACCCGCATCGACGGCCAGCGGGTGCGATCCCGTGAGGACGTGCTCGCCATCATCCGGTCTCACGACGCCGGTGACGAGATCACCGTCGAGATCGAGCGGGCCGGTCGCAAGACCGAGATCACCGTGGAGCTGGGGAGCCGGCTCGGCGGCAACTGAGCGCGCCGGGAACCATGCTGGCCGGGAGCGGGTACGCTCGCGGTCCCGATCGAGGCAGAGAGGCCACCATTCCATGACGAGCGTCGAACCAGAGGAACCCCCGCGGGGAGCCGTGAAGATCGTCTACCTCGGTCCGGTCGCGCCCCACTGGGAGGTGCGTTCGGAGTTCGGTGACCGAGCGGTCATCGACGCGTTCCGTGACCGGGCGATGGCCCGGCTGTTGTTGCTCCCCCCGCACGATCCGCAGTTCCGCCGGAACCGGGAGCGAGTGGCGCGCGACGCCGAGCGTGAGCACCTCATCCTCGAGTGGGATCTGGGCTTCCCCGAGGACGAGGAGCTGGTCTCTGCTCGCTGAGCCCGGCCTGCGCCGGCGGTCCACCGCTACTGTGGATCCGTGTCCGGCTCGCCTCCCGTGATCACCACGAACACGATCGGCGCGCCGCTCGAGGTCCCGCCGGCCGAGGCGCTCGCCGCGAGCCCGGCGCGGTTCCTCAACCGTGAGCTCTCGTGGCTCGACTTCAACGCCCGGGTGCTGCACCTGGCGGAGGACCCCAACGTCCCCCTGCTCGAACGGGTCAAGTTCCTGGCGATCTTTAGCCAGAACCTCGACGAGTTCTTCCAGGTGCGCGTCGCCGGACTGAAGGACCAGGTCGCAGCCGGGGTCTCCACGCCCACGCCCGACGGCCGGACGGCCGCCCAGCAGCTCCTCGACATCCGCGATCGGGTCGACGCGCTCTGCCGCCACCAGCAGGACGTCTTCTTGACCCAGGTCGTGCCGGCACTGGCGGAGAAGGGGATCGTCTTCTCGGGCTACGACGAGCTCGACGACGACGACCGCAAGCATCTCGACGAGGTCTTCGAGGGGCGGATCTTCCCGGTGCTCACCCCGCTCGCCGTCGACCCCGGGCACCCCTTCCCGTACATCTCGGATCTCTCGCTCAACCTGGCGGTGATCGTCCACGATCCCCAGACGGGCTCGCTCCGTTTCGCTCGGGTGAAGGTCCCGAACCTGCTCCCACGATTCGTGGTGATGCCCGACGGGGAGCGGTTCGTGCCCCTCGAGCAGGTGATCGCCGCCCACCTCGGCTCGCTCTTCCCCGGCATGGAGATCGGCGCGCACCATTCCTTCCGAGTGACTCGCAACGCGGACCTCACGCTCGAGGAGGAAGAGGCCGACGACCTGCTCGCGGCGGTGGAGATGGAGCTGCGCCGCCGCCGCTTCGGTCGTGCCGTCCGCCTCGAGGTCGACCACGAGATCTCCGGCGAGATCCTCGACCTGCTCCGGCGGGAGCTCGACGTCGAGGAGGAAGACGTCTACCGGCAGGCGGGGCCGCTCGACCTGGGCGGCCTGTGGTCGGTGCACGCGCTCGATCGTCCGGACCTCAAGGACCCGGTGTGGGTGCCGATCACCGAGGGGCGGCTGGCGAGCCGGGAAGAGCGCGGGGTGAGCTTCTTCAACGTCATCCGCTCCGGCGACGTGCTCGTCCACCACCCCTACACGAGCTTCGGTACCTCGGTGGAGGAGTTCATCCGCCAGGCCTCGAACGATCCGAAGGTCCTCGCCATCAAGATCACCCTCTACCGCACGTCGGGCGACAGCTCGATCATCCAGTCGCTGATCCGTGCCGCCGAGCGGGGCAAGCAGGTCGCCGCGCTCGTCGAGCTCAAGGCCCGCTTCGACGAGGAGAAGAACATCGTGTGGGCCCGAGAGCTGGAGAAGGCGGGGGTCCATGTCGTGTACGGGCTGGTGGGCTTGAAGATCCACACCAAGACCACGCTGGTGGTCAGGGAGGAGAGCGAGGGGATCCGTCGCTATTGCCACATCGGGACCGGCAACTACAACCCGCGCACCGCCCGCCTCTACGAGGACCTGGGCCTGCTGACCTGCGATCCCGACATCGGCTCCGACCTGACGCAGTTGTTCAACCTGTTGACCGGCTATGCCCGGGAACCCGAGTTCAAGAAGCTCCTGGTGGCCCCGAGTGACCTGCGGGGTGCGATCCGCTCCCTCATCGAGCGCGAGGAGCGCGCCGGCGTGGCGGGGCGGATCACCATGAAGATGAACAGCCTGGTCGACGCCGAGATGATCGATGCGCTCTATGCCGCTTCGCGAGCTGGTGTCCGCATCGATCTGCTGGTACGAGGCATCTGCAGCCTTCGACCAGGGGTGCCGGGGTTGTCGGACACGATCCGAGTCCGCTCGATCGTGGGCCGCTACCTCGAGCACTCGCGCATCTTCCGCTTCGAGCATGGCGGGTCTTCTCTGGGTGACGCCGGCGATGCGCCCGCTTACTACATCGGCTCCGCCGACCTCATGCCACGCAACCTGGACCGGCGGGTGGAGGCCCTCGTTCCGGTCGAGGCCCCGGCGTTGCGGGCCCAGCTCGACGAGATCCTCGCGGTATCTTTCGCTGACGACACGCTCGCCTGGGAGCTGTGCCCCGACGGGACGTGGCGACACGTGGAGGGCGCCGGTCAGGTCGAGACGCACCGCCGCTTGCAGGAGCTGGCACTGGCGCGACGGACGGCATGACCGATATGGGTCGAATCGGGCCGGTGGGTGGTGATCGGCAGGTGGACGTCGCGGCTCGTGCGAGTGCAGGCGAGGACGGTACCTACGAGGTCGAGGCTGCGGGAGGTGTGGTCTGCCGCCTCCACGGCGGCGGGTGGCAGGTGGCACTCGTCCATCGCCCCAAGTACGACGACTGGACCTTCCCCAAGGGCAAGCTCGAGCCCGGCGAGCTGGCGGAGCAAGCTGCCCTACGAGAGGTCGAGGAGGAGACCGGCTTGGTGTGCCGGCTCGGTGAGGAGCTGCTCCCGGTCAGCTACCTCGACCAGCAGCGGCGTCGCAAGCGGGTGCGTTACTGGGTCATGACCGTGGAGGGAGGGGCATTCGAACCCAACACCGAGGTCGACGAGCTGCGATGGCTGGACCTCGAGACGGCGCACGACCAGCTCACCTACCCCCATGACCGGGCCGTCCTGGAGTCGTTCACCTGCTCGTAACCCATCGTTCGGCTCTCACTCATCTCGGGAGGTCGATCGCGTTACCTGGTGTCCGTACGATCCGGATCAGAGCGAGGCACGGATGGCCCCGTGAAGGCGATCCTGTGCGCATCCGTTCCGAACCCACCAAGGAGAAGCTGCGTGCGATCGAACAGACGACCCGGGTCGGCGATCTCGATCAAGGACAAGGAGGGCAGCTTCATCGGCCCGACGCCCGCGACGATCGCCGACGGCACCTACCCCCTTTCCCGCTCGCTGTATGTCTACGTGAACAAGAGTAAGGCGGATACCAACGCTGCGGTCGCGGACTACATCGACTTCCACCTCTCCGACGACGGCCTGAAGGCGGTCGAGGAGGCGGGCCACATCTCGTTGCCGGTGGAGCAGATCTGACGGTGAGGGCGAAGAAGCCCAGTACCACGCTGGGGATCCAGGCGAGGATCTCGAGCGAGGGCTTCAGCAACCGCCGCACCCTGGGGCGAGCGTACGTGGCAGGGGAGGGCCTCGCCTTCCAGAGCCTGTTCTTCATCGGCCCCCTGCTGTTCTTCACCACCCTGCTGCTTAACCTGGTAGCCGACCGGTTCGTCCGGAAGGTCCGTCATGCATACTGAGGTTCGTGCCATGGCGCTCGTGACCACCATCGGGCGGGGAGGCCAGGCAGCGGCCGCCTCGGTTCGCGCCGAGCTGACCGGACGGCGCACCGACGTGTCGGGCGTGGTGTTCAGGGCTGCCCTGCTGAGCGGGATCGCGCTCTCGGTGGGCGTCCTGGTGGTGCTGCTGACCAGCCAGGTGGTCGCGGGGTGGCCCGTGCTGTCCGGTCGGCTGAGTGACTTCCTCACGGCGACGACGAACTCCAACCCGGATCGTGCGGGGATCGCCCAAGCGTTGAAGGGCTCGTTCTGGATCGGCTTGATCGTGGTGGCGGTCGCGTTCCCCATCGGCATCGGCACGGCCGTGTACCTCGAGGAGTACGCCGTCCACAACCGGATGACCTGGGTTCCGGGCAGACACCGCGGCGGCGATCGTGGTCATGCTGGTGATCGTGCTTCTCGCTAACGCGGGTGCCATCGTGTTGCGCAACCGGTACCGCTCGCATCGAGGACCCCATGCAAGAGATGAAGCGCGAGTACACGATCGTGATCGTCACCCACAACATGCAGCAGGCCTCCCGCGTCAGTGACCGAACGGCCTTCTTCACCACCGAGGTCAGCGCCGACGGTGACGCCCGGACCGGGTTACTGGTGGAATACGACCTCACCCAGACCATCTTCGCCAATCCCCAGGATGAGCGGATCGAGAACTACGTCACCGGCCGGTTCGGCTGAGTGCTGAGGAGGTTGGCATGCAGGAACAGCGCAAGACGTTCCACCAGGAGCTCGATGCCATCCGTGACGACATCGTCAAGCTGGCGGCGCTCGTCACCGAGTTCATCCCCCGGGGCACGGAGGTGCTGCTCAACAACGATCTGCAGGGTGCCCAGCAACTGATCGAGGACGACGACATCCTCGACGAGCTGGCGGTGGACATCGAGGACCGCTGTTACCACATCCTGGCTCTCAAGCAGCCCATGGCGAGCGATCTGCGCTCGATCGTGACGGCCATCCGTCTGGCCTCGGAGCTGGAGCGCTCCGGCGACCTGATGGTCAACGTCGCCAAAGGGGCTCGCCGGATCTATGGCGCGCAGTTCGACCCCAAGCTCCGTGGGCTCATCGAACGGATGAGCGAAGAAGCCCAAAGGCTGTTCCGGTTGGCCATCGACGCCTACGTCGAGCACAACGCTGGGCTGGCAGCGGCGCTCGACGATATGGACGACCAGCTCGATGCCCTCCACAAGGACTACATCCAGGCCATCTTCGAATCCCATCACACCGGCTCGATCGATCTCGAAGCGGCGGTGCAGCTCGCGCTGATTGGCCGGTACTACGAGCGCATCGGCGACCATGCCGTCAACATCGGCACCCGGGTGCAGTACATGGTGACGGGCTGGCTACCCGAGCATGGTGGTGCGGCACGGGCCAAAGCTCGTGCCGCTGCCCGGCAGGCGCTGGGTTCGGACGAGGTCGCTGAGGCTGACGGCGACGGACCATGACCGCCTTCGTGTTCGGTTGTCTCGCGGGGCTGCTCACGGGGGCGACGCTGACTTGGCTCCTCGTCGCCAAGGGGCGGGAGCGGCGGATGAGCGTTGCGTTGGAAGCAGCCATCGATCGCCTGGCAGGTGGCCCACCGTCAGCGCCGGCGGAGCGCGGCCTGCCTGGCGCCATGGGCAGGCTGAACCGAGCAGTTGAGGAGGCACTGGCGGTGCTCGACGAGGCTGCTGACTTGCAGAGCACGCTGGAACGAGCGCTCGACGCCATCCCCCAAGGGGTGGTGATCGCGGACGAGACGGGCGGGCTGGTCTTCCAGAACGAGGTGGCGTCCGCGTTCGCAGGGGCGCGCCACGCGGACGCCCTCGTGCAGGCCGCGGTCGACGAGCTGGTCGCCGAGGCGATGGCCGGTCGGGGCGGCAATCGGGTCCTGGACCTGTTCGGGCCACCTCGGCGGACGCTGGCTATCGAGGCCGTCCCGCTCCCGTCCATGCGCGGGATCGGCGCATTGGCGGTGATCGAGGACATCTCCGAACGGCGACGTCTCGAGGCCGTGCGGCGCGACTTCGTCGCCAACATTAGCCACGAGCTCAAGACCCCCGTCGGTGCCTTGGGCTTGCTGGCCGAGACGCTGCTCTCGGAGGAGGATCCAGCCGTCCGCCAGCGCCTCGCGGAGCGGATCCAGACCGAAGCGTTACGGGTCGGGCGCACGATCGAGGACTTGCTCGAGCTCAGCCGGATCGAGAGCAGTGAGTTGCCGCACCGCCATCCGGTGCCTGTCCACCTGGTGCTGGCCGAAGCGGTCGAGCGCATCCGCCCCGCGGCCGAGCAGGCCGGCATCGGCATCCATGTCGAGGAGCCGTCCCATCGGCTCGCCGTCCTCGGGGATCGCCGCCAGCTCGTGTCTGCGCTCTACAACCTGCTCGACAACGCGGTGAAGTACTCCGATCGGGGCTCGACGGTGGAGGTGTGGGCCGGCACGGACGGCATCGACGTGGAGATCGCCGTCCGTGACCACGGCATTGGGATCCCCGCGGGCGACCTCGAGCGGGTGTTCGAGCGCTTCTACCGGGTCGACCACGCGCGCAGCCGCCAGACTGGGGGTACCGGCCTCGGGTTGGCGATCGTCCGCCACGTGGTCAACAACCACGCGGGATCGGTGCACGTCGAGTCGCGGTTGGGGGAGGGCTCCACGTTCACGCTCCGCTTGCCGACCGCGAGCGGGCCCGTGGCCCTCGATCCCCCTCGTGATGGTGCAGACGACCGGGCGGAGGTCGGATGACCGCCCGGGTGGGCTGCGCGGACGACCCGATGAGCGACCGTTGAGCAGAGAGGTGGACAGGTAGAGATGGGTCGGGCAACGTCGGTCCTGCTGGTCGAGGACGAGGATTCCTTCGTCGAGGCCTTGACCATCGGGCTCAGTCGGGAAGGCTTCGAGGTCAGCGTCGCCCGCGACGGGGCCGAGGCGCTGGACATGTTCGACGACCTCAAGCCCGATCTGGTGCTGCTCGACGTGATGCTGCCCAAGGTGTCCGGCGTCGACGTCTGCCGCGAGCTGCGGTCGCGTTCGGACGTCCCGATCATCATGGTGACCGCGAAGGGCGCGGAGATCGACACGGTGGTCGGGCTGGAGGTGGGCGCCGACGACTACGTCAGCAAGCCCTACCGCCTGCGGGAGCTGGTGGCCCGTATGCGGGCCGTGCTGCGGAGGCGCAGCGGCGTCGACCTCCCTCGCCTGCTCCCGGGGGAGGAGGGCGAGGACGTCGTCTCGGTGGGTGACGTCACCGTCGATCACCTGCGTCACGAGGTGACGGTTCGGGGCCAGGAGGTACGCCTCCCACTCAAGGAGTTCGAGCTGCTCTCGCTCCTCCTCGAGAATGCCGGCCGGGTGCTCACCCGGGACGTGTTGATCGACCGGGTCTGGGGGACCGACTACGTCGGTGACACCAAGACCCTCGACGTGCACATCAAGCGCTTGCGATCGAAGATCGAGGAGGACCCGGCGCACCCCGTCAGGATCGTGACGATCCGTGGGCTCGGGTACAAGTACGAGGCCCCGCGGAGCTGACGCCGCTCCTACGATGGGTCGAGTGACGGCCCTGCCTGGCTCCGCGATCCCCGGTTCGCGGGACCCGCGCCGCCCGTTCGCGACCTCACCCTTCGCTCGGCTGGCCCGCACCCATGCCCTCGGGGTGGCGGGCGACGCGCTCTTCGCCATCGCCTTGGCCGGGTCGGTGTTCTTCGCCCTCGATTTCAGCGCCGCCCGGTACCGGGTCGCGCTCTACCTGCTGCTCACGATCGCTCCCTTCGCGGTGGCCGCCCCCCTCATCGGGCCCGCACTGGACCGGGTGCGGGGTGGCCGGCGCTGGGTGATCGTGGGCTCCATGGTGGCGCGGGCAGTCCTGTGCTTCCTGGTCATCCGCCACCTCGACAGCATCCTGTTCTACCCAGAGGCCTTCCTGATGCTGGTGCTGGGCAAGGCCTACACGATCTCCAAGAGCGCGGTGGTGCCCACCACCGTCCGGTCCGACCGCGAGCTGGTGGAGGCCAACTCGAAGTTGACAGTGCTCTCGGCCATCGCTGTGGTGGTCGCGGTGCTGCCGGGGGGGCTGCTGTTCAAGCTGGGAGGCCCCGGCTGGACGCTCGGTCTCGCGCTCATCGCGTTCGCCGCGGCGACGGCGATGGCCTTGCAGTTGCCGCCCGCCAAGGTCGCGCTGGAACCACCCGGCGAGATCGAGCGGATGGAGCTGCGAAGCGCGGCCATCTTCCTGGCGTCGGTCGCGATGGGGGCCGTGCGGGGCATCGTCGGCTTCCTGGTCTTCATGCTGGCCTTCGACTTCAAGAACCAGGGGGCGCCGGCATGGCATCTGGGCCTGGCTGCCGCGGCCGCCCAGCTCGGCTTCTTCCTCGGCGCGGTCGCCGCGCCCCGCTTGCGGAAGCTGGCCGACGAGGAGCAGATCCTCGCGGCCAGCCTCGTCGTCACCAGTATCGGTGGGCTGCTGTGCGCGTTCATCGGAGGGGTGCCGGCGGCGGCACTGCTCCCCATGATCGTCGGCGCCGCGTCGAGCGCGGCGAAGCAGGCGTTCGACGCGATCATCCAGCGGGACGCCCCGGACGCCAACCGCGGACGGTCCTTCGCCCGCTTCGAGACCCGCTTCCAGCTCTACTGGGTGATCGGCGCCCTGGTCCCGATCGTGATTCCCATCCCCGCGAGGTTGGGCTTCGTGCTGGTGGGCCTGGCAGCCGGTGGAGCCGTGGTCTGGTACGTGGTCGGGCTGTGGCGGGTGAGGCACGGGCACGTCTCGCCCCGCCGACGGGGGGTCCCCCCCAGCCGCGGCCGCGCGCCGTCGACCCCTGGCGAGGTCCCCGACGACCGGACCCGAGCGGGCGAACGGCGGGGCCGCCCGTGGAAGCGGACGCCTCCGGACCAGCCCCCGAGCTGGGAGCCGCCTCCCGGCTTCGTGTCCCGGCGTCTCGACGACCCTGACGTGGAGGAACCGGCCCGGCTCGGGGCTGGTGTCGCGGCGGAGGGCGCGCGGCCGAGCACGTCGGCTCCGGGCCTCCCCGGGACGGACCAGGGTCCCTCGATGGTGCAGCCACCGCTGCCTCTCGACGAGGCCTTCGACTACCCCGAGCCTCCCTGGCGCGAGCCTGAGGAGCGACCCGCACCCTCGAAGGACTGAGAGGGGCGGGTCGCGGAGGTCAGTTCGCGTCGGGGAGCTCGATGCGCGCCAACCAGAGGCCCGGCGCGTCGATCTCGGCGGGAGTGGGCAGCGTGCGCTCCGACTCCCACAGCCGGGCCAGGCCCGAGGGGCCGGCCCGCTCCAGCACGCCCTCCACGAACCGCTCGCCGCGCTCGTACTGCGCCTGCGTGAGCTCGAGGCCGAAGAGCCGCTCCACGAACCGATCGGACGGGCGGGCTTCCACCCGGTGCCGTCGCAGCGCCTCGGTGAGCCGGTGGTAGTCGGCGATGAGCTTCGCTCCCACCTCGTCCATCACATGGTCGACGTAGCCCACGATCGCGGCCAGCAACGCCTCGAGCTGGGGCAGCATCGCTCGTTGTGCCGGGGACTGGATGGCCCCCAGGAGGACCTCAGGATCGCTGAAGAGCGCCTGCAGCTCACCGAGCTGGGAGGGGTCGCTGAGCTCCAGGCCGCCGAGGCGTTCCTCGATCCCACCCTCACTGCCCTCGAAGCCCGAGAGGTACTGGTGGAGCAGCTCCTCCAGGCGTGAGCGTACGTGCCGGACACCGAGCACCGCATGGTGGGCGACCTCCGACAGACAGACCCAGAGCCGCAGGTCGTCACGCTGCAAGCTCCAGGCGTCACCGAACGCGTCGAGGTTGGCAGGCACCACCATCAACTCGTCGCTCGCCGGGCGGGGGATGGGCAGCTCGTACTGGCCGAACGCCCGTCGAGCCAGGTGGCCGACCATGCTGCCCGCGGTCATGCCGAGCATCATCGGACCGATCATCTGCATGAGCGGTGCCATCCACGCCATGGGATCGCCGGTCTCGATCGGGTCCGTGGCCGGCTCGTGGTGCTCGTGGTCCAGCGAGCCGGCGAGCTCCTCGAACAGCGGCCGGTAGGCCTCCAGGGTGCGGAGCGCCCACTGGGCTCGGGTGACCGGCACGATCGCCAGACCCGTGCCGGTCACCGAGGTCGGCAGCCCGGTGGCATCGGCCACGTGCAGCTCCGCGACCCGGGCCAGCTGCTCGATGCTGATCCGATCGATCGGATCGACGTTCGGCTCCGGCTCGCCGCCGGTGGCGATCGACACCGCGAGCTGGCGAGCCGCCTCCCAGGCGACGGGGCCCTGCTGCTGGAACAGCCGCGCGAGATCACCGAAGATCGGCAAGCCCCGGAACGGGTCGCCGCTGCCGAACGGGCTGTCGTCGCGTGATCCGCTCACAAGGGCATCGTAGGCGGGTGCAGGGCATGATTGACGCGTGACCGCCCCGGTTTCCGTGCTCGATCCGCCCACCATGCCTACCGTCATCCTCGGTGGGGGCAGCGTGATCGGACAGCGCCTGCTGAGCCGCCTGTCCGCGGGCAGCGTCGATCTGCGGACGATGCGTGACGGCGCCGTGGATGAGGCGGCCTTCGCCGGTGCGGGGACGCTCATCGTGCTCGGAGCGGGTCGGGGCCCGGATCTGGACGGACGGGGTGGAGCTGAGTTCGATCTCGCCACCGTCCGCGCTGCGCTGGGGGCGGCGACGAAGGCAGGGGTCCGGCAGGTGGTCGTGCTGTCGTCGGCGATGATGTACGGGGCGTGGCCCGACAACCCGGTGCCCCTGACCGAGGACGCGCCTCTGCGGCCCGACCCGCGCCTTCCTGCGGTGACGTCGATGGCGGAGCTCGAGCGCCTGGCTGCGTCCTGGCGCGACGACAACCCGGGCGTGTCGGTCGCGATCCTGCGTCCAGTGGTCATGGTCTCGGCCGAGACGGCCACCTGGTTCCGTCGGTCGCTGTGGCGGAGTGGTGGCCTGCAGGTCGGTGACGCCGATCCCCCTCGCCAGTTCGTGCACGTCGAGGACGTGGTGACGGCACTCGAGGTGGCCTGGCGCGGGCGCCTCGACGGCCCGTTCAACGTCGCCCCGGACGGGTGGCTCACCGCGGAGGTGTGGCACGACCTCGGTGGCTCCACGCCGCGGCTGCGGTTGCCTGCCGGCGCGGTGCGTTGGTTGCGGCGCGTGGGGCTCCGCGCCGGGCTCGGCGATGCACCGCCCGAGTTGCTCTCCTACGCGGTCCACCCGTGGGTCGTCGCGAACGACCGGTTGCGTGCTGCTGGCTGGAAGCCGGCGTTCACCAACGAGGAGGCCTACATCGCCGCGGACCGGGCAGGGCCTCTGCGCTCGATGAGCCCCCGCACTCGCCAGGAGCTGTCGCTGGCCGGTGCCGGCTTGGTGCTCGCCGGGACGGTCCTCGGTCTGGGGTGGCTCCTGCGCCAGCGGCACCGACGTCGGTGAGGATCACGGGCTCTTTGTCGTGAGGGTGACCAGCGTGACGTCCTGCTCGCCGCCTCGCAGGAACGCCAACCGCACGGTGTCCCCGGCGTGGTGAGACCGCACCTCGACGATCAGCTCCGAGATGGTGGTGATCGGCCGGTCGTCGATCCTGGTGACGACGTCGCCGGGGGCCAGGCCGGCCTGCGATGCAGGCGACCCGTCGCTCACCCGGGCCACCTTCACGCCACCGCGGCCGAGCGCGTCGATCTCGGAGTCGGTGAGATCCGTACCTTCGATGCCGAGCCACACCGGCGACACCCGGCCGGTGAGCAGGATCTCGTCCGAAAGGCGCTTCGCCCAGTCGATCGGGGTGGCGAACCGCACCTCGAGACGCTGGCCACGGTCGGTCGAGCCGCCGGAGCGGTTCTCGCCATCGACCTTCCCACCGGATCCTGAGGCGCCGCGCTTGGTCACCACTCCCACGACCGCGCCCGATTCGTCGATGAGGGGTGCCCCCGTGGCCTCCTCCGGGATGCGGAGGTTCGCACGGATCATCCCGTGCATCGAGTCACCGCCGGGTAGGTCCACCCGCTCGCCCAGCCCGCTCACCAGACCGACGCCAACCAACGGCGAGCCCGGCTGGCCGGCGACGGTGGAGATGGCCATGGCCCGCTCGCCGAGCTCGAGCGAACCGGGTTGGCCGATGGTCGCGGTCGGGAGATCACCCCGCTCGACCTTCACCACCGCGATGTCGTTCTCGTGGTCGAGCCCCACCAGGGTGCCGTCCAGCACCTGGTGGTCACTGAAGGTCACCGTGATCGCGTCGGCGCCGTCGACCGCGTCGGCCGAGGTCAGCAGCACACCATCGGTGCGGATCACTACCCCGGTGCCGCCACGACTGCCGGCCGGGGAGCGAGTGTCGATCCGTGCCACGGCGGGAAGGACCTGCTCAGCCAGCGCGAGGTCGTCCGCACCGGGGTTCTTGGGGACGGGTAGGGCGATGGTCTCGACAGCCGGTGGGCTCGGGTGATCGTCGAAGGCCCCGGAGACCTCGAGCGCCGCCAGGGTGGCCGCCGCGCCGAGCAGGAAGGCCACCACGCCGACCAGCCAGGTACGGGTCGGGGCACGAGGCCGTTCCACGATGGTGATCGGCTGGCGGGCACCGGCCGGTCCCAGCTCCGATGGGTGGCGCCACAGCCGGTCCTCCGGGGGCAGTGGAGGCTGGAACCCGAGCGACTCGTCGGGCTCGTCGTCGTGCGCCATGAGGGCGAGGATAGTGACGCTCCCTCAGGCGCCGGCCGCGGCTCGACCGCCGCGATTGCGCAGGCGCCGGCTCCTCGACGAATCGAGTGCCGCGCGGTGCGGTCACTACCATGACCACCGTGGACGTGCCCCTCAGCCCCACCGGCGCGGTCGTGCCACCTGCCGATCGCGACGAGTGGATCGGCCTCACCACCCAGCCGTTGCCGGTCGGAGCGGCGACCGACTGGGCGGTGCTGCCACGGTGCGGGGCGGTCGTGCTGTTCAGTGGCACGGTGCGCGATCACGCACCCGGTCGCCACGACGTCACGGCCATCGACTACGAGGTGTACGAGGAGCACGCCGGTCCGAAGCTCGCGGCCATCGCTCGCGAGATGCGCGCCCGGTGGCCGGACGTCGGTCGGGTGGTGCTGCTGCACCGGGTCGGGCACGTGCCCGTCGGTGAGTCGTCGGTGGTCGTGGTCGTGTCCGCGCCGCACCGGCGTGAGGCGTTCGACGCCGCCAGGTTCGGGATCGACACCCTGAAGTCATCGGTGCCGATCTGGAAGCGTGAGATCTGGGAGGGCGGTTCCCGCTGGGGCGTCGATGCCCAGGACATCGAGCCGACCGGCGCCGCGCCGTCCGGCGGGGCCACGAGGGGAGGCGGTTAGCCATGGGCAACGCCGTTTTCCTGCTCGTGGCGATCGTCGTCAGCATCCTCGGGTCTCTCATCATCTGGTACCGGCAACGTCGGCCGAAGACCTTCATGTCGAGCATCGAGGAGTTCCAGCGGGAGATGAAGGCGCTCGGGCGCGATCCGGGTCGCGACTCGCCGCGGTGGCACACGTCGCGCTCCCGCCGGTACGCGTCCCGGCAGCCCCACGACGGCGAAAGGCACTGAAGCTGGCTCGCGATCTCGCCATCGACCTCGGGACTGCGAACACGCTCGTCTACGCGAGGGGTGAGGGAATCGTCTTGAACGAGCCCTCTGTCATCGCGCTCAACAGCCGCACGCAGGACGTGCTCGCGATGGGGCACGAGGCCTGGCAGATGATCGGACGCACACCGAGCTACATCGTCGCGGTCCGCCCGTTGCGTCAGGGTGCGATCACCGACTTCGACATCACCCAGCGCATGATCCGGCTGCTCCTCCAGCGGGTCGGGGTGAATCGGTGGAACCGCCCACGGGTCGTGATCTGCGTTCCCTCGGCCATCACCGCGGTGGAGCGCCGGGCGGTGATCGAGGCCGCCAAGCGGGCCGGCGCGTCCGAAGCCCACCTCATCGAGCAGCCGATGGCCGCGGCGATCGGCGCGGGGCTGCCGATCAACGAGCCCCTCGGCAACATGGTGGTCGACATCGGTGGCGGCACGTCCGAGGTGGCGTTGATCTCGTTGGGGGGCGTCGTGGCTCTGGAGGCCGTCCGGGTGGGCTCGTTCGACATCGACGCCGCCCTGCAGATCTACATCCGCCGCGAATACGGGATCGCAATCGGTGAGCGCACCGCCGAGGAGATCAAGGTGACGATCGGCTCCGCGTGGCCTACCGAGAACGAGTTCGCGGCCGAGGTGCGGGGCCGGGAGCTGATGAGCGGCCTGCCCAAGACCGTGATCCTCTCCGCGGAGGAGGTGCGAGAGGCCATCGATGAACCGGTCTCGGCGATGGTCGACACGGTCATCACCTGCCTCGGTCAGGCACCACCGGAGCTGGCGCAGGACCTGATCGAGCAGGGGATCCACCTGGTGGGGGGCGGTGGCATGCTCCGCGGACTCGACCTGCGCTTGGAGCAGGAGACCGACATCCCGGTCCACCTGGTCGACGCCCCTCTAGAGTGCGTGGTGCTCGGTGCCGGTCATTGCATCGAGGCATTCGACGATTTGAAGGTCATGTTCATGGACGAGAGGGTCTGATGGCAGCCGCGGACGCGCCCGCTCGGGCACTGCTCGAGGTCGGCGACGTGAGCGTCCGCTTCGGTGGTCTGGTCGCGCTTGACGGGCTCAGCTTCACCATCGACGAGGGGCAGATCTGTGCCCTGATCGGCCCCAACGGTGCGGGCAAGACCACGTTCTTCAACGTCGTCAGCCGCATATACCTGCCGACCGAGGGGTCCATCACCTTCGACGGTCACGATCTGCTGGCGGTCCCCCCGCACGACATCGCACGGCTCGGGGTCACTCGCACCTTCCAGAACCTCGCGCTCTTCCCGGGCCTGTCGGTGCTCGACAACGTGCGGGTGGGGGCGCACGCCCGGAGCACGGGCGGTCTCGGCACGAGCCCGTGGTACGTGATTCGGCGGAGGGAGGAGAAGCGCCTGCGGGACGAAGCCATGGCGATCCTGGAGCGGCTGGGTCTGGAAGCGATCGCCGGCCGTCCGCCGGTGGGCCTGCCCTATGGCACGCTCAAGCGCATCGAGCTGGCTCGTGCTCTGGCCTCTCGCCCGAGGCTCCTCATGCTGGACGAACCGGCGAGCGGCCTGACGCACCAGGAGGTGGCGGTGCTCGGCGAGCTCATCCAGACGCTCCGCGACGACTTCGGTCTCACGATCCTGCTCGTCGAGCACCACATGAACATGGTGATGAGCATCTCCGAGAAGATCGTGGTCATGGAGTTCGGTCGCAAGATCGCCGAGGGCCCCCCTGCGCAGGTCGCGCAGGACCAGCGGGTGATCGAGGCCTACCTGGGGACACCTGCGTGACCACCATGTTGCGGGTGAGTGGGCTGGTCGCCGGGTACGGGCCGGTGAGCGTGCTGCACGGCCTCGACTTCGAGCTCGCCGAGGGAGAGGTGGTGGTGATCCTCGGCGCCAACGGCGCAGGGAAGACCACCACCCTGCGGGCGCTGAGCGGGATGATCCAGGTGCAGGGCACTGTCGAGCTCGCTGGCGTGCCGATCGTCGGCAAGAAGGTCGAGGAGATCGTCCGGCTCGGCATGGCCCATGTGCCGCAGGGCCGGGGCACGATCGCGGACCTCACCGTGGAGGAGAACCTGCGGGCCGGGGCTTTCGTGCGCAAGGACCGGGAGGTCGACGCCGACATCGCGCGCTGGTACGAGACTTTTCCCCGCCTCGCGGAGCGCCGCGGTCAGGCCGCGGGGAGCATGAGCGGTGGCGAGCAGCAGATGCTGGCGATCGCTCGGGCGCTGATGTCCCGACCTCGGCTCCTGCTCCTCGACGAGCCTTCGCTGGGCCTGGCTCCGCTGGTCACGCGTGAGTTGTTCGAGCGCCTACGTGAGATCAACCGGGAAATGGGCACCACGATGCTCGTCGTGGAGCAGAACGCCAACCTGGCCTTGGAGATCGCATCGAGGGGTTACGTGCTCGAAGCCGGTCGCATCGCCACATCGGGCAGCTCGAGCGAGCTGATGAGCGACGAGGCCGTCCGCAAGGCCTACCTGGGGTACTGACCATGGACTACGCGCTGTTCTTCCAACGGTTGGTTGACGGCTTGGGTCAGGGGGCGATCTACGCGTCGTTGGCGCTGGCGCTCGTGCTGATCTACCGGGCGACCGGTCTGATCAACTTCGCCCAAGGTGAGATGGCGCTGTTCGCCACCTACGTCACCTGGATGTTCTGGGACCAGGGCTGGCCGGTCGTGGCCGCGATCGCCGCATCGATGGTGCTGTCGTTCGTGGGCGGCGCGGCGATCGAACGCCTCATCATCAGACCGGTAGGCGAGGTGCGTTCGCACGCCCTGCCGATCGTCATCGTCACCATCGGGCTCCTGCTCGCGCTCAACGAGCTCGCGGGTTGGATCTGGGGTTCTGAGGGCCGCACCTTCCCACGGATCTTCGGCACCGGTGCCTTCACCGTCGGCGACGTGGCGGTCACCTACCAGACCGTCGGCGTGCTCTGCGTGCTCGCGGTCGAGGTCTTCCTCCTCTTCCTGCTCTTCCAGCGCACGAAGCTGGGCCTGGCGATGCGGGCAGTGACGTCCAATGCCGAGTCCAGCCGGCTCGTCGGCATCCGGTTCGGTCGGGTGCTCATGTTTGGCTGGGGGCTGGCTGCGGCGGTCGGCGCTCTCGCGGGATCGTTGTACTCATCGCAGCTCGCCACCCTCGATCGGGCCATCATGCTGCAGCTCCTCGTGTACGCCTTCGCCTCGGCGACACTCGGGGGCTTCGACAGCCCGCTCGGAGCGGTGGTCGGGGGCCTGGTCGTAGGGGTGGTCACCGTGATGGCGGGCGGCTACGTGAGCTGGGTCGGCGACGACCTGAAGCTGGCGGCGGCGTTCGTGCTGATCCTGGTGGTGCTCCTGGTCAGGCCCCAAGGGCTGTTCGGACGGCCACAGGTGGAACGGGTATGAGGCGGGGCACGGGGTGGTGGATCGGGCGGGTCGTCGCCATCGCGACGCTCGGTGGGCTGCTGCTCTGGTTGCCCCAGTACTACCCGGCGTTCCGGGTGAACCAGTTCAACCTGGTGATCACCTACGCCATTGCTGCGCTGGGCTTGAACCTGCTGACCGGCTACAACGGGCAGATCTCGATTGGTCACGGCGCGTTCTTCGGGGTGGGCGCCTACACGGTGGTGATCCTGGTGGCCGATCACGGTTGGCCGCACTTCGGTGCCCTCGCGATGGCCATGGTGATCACGTTCGCGCTCGGTCTGGTGGTGGGGTTGCCCGCCCTGCGCATCCACGGGTTGTACCTGGCCCTGGTGACCCTCGCGCTGGCCACCGTCTTCCCCCAGATCGTCGTGCGCTTCCGTGATGTCACCGGTGGTACGCAGGGCAAGCGGATCCCGCGATCAGACGAGTTCGTCGCGCCCAGCTGGAGTGGGATGGCCAACGACCAGTGGCGGTACTACGTGCTGCTGGCGTTCGCGGTGGCCGCGTTCGTCCTGGTGCGCAACCTGGTCCACAGCCGGGCCGGCCGGGCGATCATCGCCATCCGTGACAATGAGACCGCGGCGGTGACGCTGGGGGTGCAGCACCGGGCGTACAAGGTGCTGGTGTTCGGCGTCAGCGCGATGCTGGCCGGGATGGCCGGCGGGCTGGCCAAGTTCTACGACCCCTTCGTCAGCTCGGGCCAGTACACCATCAACCTGTCGATCATCCTGCTGGTGGCGGTGGTGGTCGGCGGAACGGCCCGGATCCTCGGCCCGGCCATCGGTGCGTTCCTGGTCGTGTTCATCCCCGTCTGGCTCCCGCAGGGGTATCCGCAGCTCTCGGGCGTGCTGTTCGGTGCATCGCTGATCGTGCTCATGATGGTGGCACCGGGCGGCATCCTGGGCTTGGGCACGCGTCTGCGGCTCTGGGCCGGTCAGCAGTGGCGATCTCGCCGGCTCGGTCCGACATCGGCCGGACCGGGGGCGGTAGCGTCTGGGTCGTAGGGGCCGGACCATTTTGGGTAGGGGGTAGCCCGTCCTCGCATGGCGTCGGTCCTGTCCAGTGGCTCGAGACAGGAGTCCAGTATGCAGAAACCATCTCCCGGTAGAGCAGCGACCGCGCTGGTGCTCGTCCTGGCGCTCGTGGCCGCCGCGTGCAACGGCGGTCGAGACGAGGGGCAGACCCCCACGACCGGCCCCAGCGGTACCGCAGGCGAGCAGGAGGGCGCCTTCACCATCGACACCGCCAACTGCGAGAGCTACAAGCCCACCCAGGGCATCACGGAGGACTCGATCACCTTCGGTTCCAGCTTCCCGCAGTCGGGCCTGTACGCGGCGTTCGCCAAGATCTCGGTGGGCTACGAGGCGTACTTCCGCTACCTGAACGCGACCGAAGGCGGGGTCGGCGGCAAGCAGATCAAGGTCATCACCCGCAACGACGAGTACCTCCCTGACCGCACGCTCACCAACACCCAAGAGCTGGTGCAGAACGAGGGCGTGTTCGCGATGTTCAACGTGGTCGGCACACCGAACAACCTCGCCATCCGCGACGAGCTGGCCGACCAGTGCGTGCCGAACCTGTTCGTGGCCACCGGCTCACCGCTGTGGGGCGAGGTCGACGCCTACCCGTGGCTGATCGGGTCGATCCCCTCCTACGCCACGGAGTCGGCGATCTTCGCCGACTACCTGAAGAAGAACAAGCCGAACGCCAAGGTGGCGGTGCTCTACCAGAACGACGACTTCGGTGAGTCCTATCTGACCGCCTTCCGGGCGGCGATCGAGGGAACCGACATCGAGGTCGTCCAGACCGCGTCGTACAACCCCACCGATCCGGAGCCCCGCGATCAGATCACCACGCTGGCGGCGTCGGGAGCTGACACCGCGTTGCTGGCCGCGACCGCGCTGAAGTGCCCGCAGTCGCTCAACCTCATCCGGGAGTCGAACTGGAACCCGACCATCTACATCTCGGCTACCTGCACCTCCAACACCGTGGTGGGCTTGGCGCAGCCCGGTGCGAACGACGGGGTGCTCAGCTCGATCTACCTCAAGGATCCATCGGATCCGCAGTGGGCCGATGATCCGGCCATGCAGCAGTTCCAGCAGTACGGCGCCCAGTACGGCATCTCGCAGGAGGACCTCCGCAACGGGATCGTGGGCTACGGCTGGACGATGGGGGCGCTCTTGGCCGAGACGCTGAGGCGCTCACCGGAGCTCACCCGCCAAGCGGTGATGCAGACCGCGTACTCGCTGCAGGACGTGCAGGTCGGCCTGCTCCTGCCCGGCATCACGATCAACACGAACGGCGCGCAGGACCCGTTCCCGATCGAGCAGATGCAGATCGGCCAGTACAACGGGCAGTACTGGGATCTGCAGGGCGAGCTCACCAGCTTCGAGGGAACGAGCGGGCAGTTCGTCAAGTAGGTGATCCGGCTCGAGGATGTGTGGCGGCCGGCCTCCGGGCCGGCCGCCCCCGTCGTGGGCCGCTACAACGGGAACCATGGACCACGAGTGCCTCACCGTCGAGCGTGACGGCCCCTTCGTCACGATCACCATGAACCGGCCGGAGCGCCGCAACGCGCTCTCGCTCCGACATCTCGAGGAGCTGCGGGCAGCCTTCCGTGAGGTCGGCGAGAGCGATGCGCTCGGCGTGGTGCTCGCCGGTCGGGGCCCGGTGTTCAGCGCGGGTCACGACTTCACGGAGATCGCCGGAGCGGACCTGGCGGCGATGCGGCGGCTCCTGTGGACCTGTACCGAGGTGATGCAAGCCATGCAGTCGATCCCGCAGGTGGTGGTGGCCAAGGTCCACGCGCTGGCCACCGCGGCGGGCTGCCAGCTGGTGGCCAGCGCGGATCTGGCGGTGGCCGCCGAGTCGGCAGCGTTCGCCGCGCCGGGAGGCAAAGGCGGGTGGTTCTGCACCACCCCGATGGTGGCCATCGGCCGGTCGGTGTCACGCAAGCGAGCCTTGGAGCTGGCGCTGACCGGTGACCCGATCGACGCTCGCACCGCGCTCGAGTGGGGTCTGGTCAACGCCGTGGTGCCCGACGACCAGCTCGACGCGGCCACCCTCGATCTCCTGCGGCGGGCGACCCGGGGCAGCGCGGCTTCCAAGGCCCTCGGCAAGCAGGCCTTCTACACCCAGATCGAGCTCGATCAGCAGAAGGCGTACGCGTACGCGGTCGAGGTCATGGCCGCGGCCAGCCAGCTCCCCGATGCCCGGGAAGGGGTGGCGGCGTTCCTCGAGAAGCGACCCCCGCGTTTCGGCGAGCGGCGCTGACTCTCGGCCTCACGGGGCGAGCAGGTCCTCCGCGGCTTGGCGGACCTGCCAGTCCCGGTCTGACCGGGCGCGCTCGAGTGCCTCGTCCACCTCGGGGCCCTCGAACGGGGCCAGAGCCAGCACCGCCCGGCGGCGCACCGTGGCCCGGTCGTGCATGGCCTGCAGGATCGCGGGGAGGGCCCGCCGGTCGCCGATCGAGCCGAGCGAGGCCACCGCGGCTTCGCGAACCAGAGCGTCGCGGTGACCGGTGGCCAGCTCGGCCAGGCGCTCGACCACACCTTCCTCCGGAGGTAGTCGCTCGCCGGCAGCCCAGGCCGCCATCTCGAGGGTCGAGGGGTCGTCGTCCGCGAGCAGGCCGAGCAGGCTGGCGGGCTCGTCCGCCTGACCGGTCTGGCCGGCCTCCCAGGTGGCGAGCACCTCGGCGGCGGCGCGGCGCACGACCGGATCCGGATCGCTGGACGCGGCCATGATCTCTGACGCCGGGAGGTCGCGGCAGCGGGCCAGGGCCCGCAGAGCCGTGGCCCGGACGACGGGATCGCCGTCGTGGAGGTGCGAGCGGGCGACGTGCGGCTCGCCCCGATGGCCGGCCAGCGCGACGAGCCGGCGCTTGGCCACCGTCTCGGCCAGCGGGCGGCCGGGCCGGGGCTGGTCTCCGCCCATGGCTCCCTCGGGGATGCGGCCCATGGTGCTAGTGCAGCACGGACGGTCGTCCACCGCCCAACGGCGGAGACGAGCGGGCCGAGCGTCGGCCACGCCCGCGGTCAGTTCACCGCGCTGGAGACGATCATGCCCGCCACCACGAGCAGTGCGCCCACCAGCAGCGCAGCCGCGACCCCGAGCACGACGGTGAGGCCGCCGAGGGTCAACGCGGCCCGCAAGCGGGATGCGGGGGTGAGCTGTATCGCGGGGCCGACGAGCACGGGATACCGTGCCGCCACGCGGTGGGAACCCTCGCCCTCCGTGGCAGGCTGTCGATCTCCCATCGCAACCCCCCCCCGGAACCCGTGGACCTCGACGACGCGATCGTACCCCCACCGTCTCCCGCCGAGCCTGGCCGCGTGGGCGCGCCCCGACCTCGCCGGGCGCGTGTGGTGCGGATCTGGATCGCGGTGGGGGTGGTGGTCTCGATGCTCGTGGCGGGCACCGTGGCCGCGGCGTTCGTCCAGGTCCCCTACTACCTGATCTCGCCCGGAGCGGCTCGGGCCACCGAGCCGCTCATCTCCGTCGACGGGGCCACGACCTACCCCAGCGACGGCTCGATCGACTTCACCACGGTCTCGCTGCGGCGCGCTTCGGCCCTGGAAGCGCTCATGGGGTGGCTGGATCCGACGGTCGACGTGGTGGACGAGGAGCAGATCCTGGGCGGCCAGACCGAGCAGGAGAACCGGGAGGCGACCCAGCAGGAGATGAGCGACTCCAAGCAGGTCGCCAGCGCGGTGGCGCTCGAGGCGCTGGGCTACGACGTGATCCGCGGCACGGGCGCGGTGGTGCGCGGCATCGTCGAGGGATCACCCGCGGCGGGCGCGCTGCAGGTGGGCGACGTGATCGTCGCCGCTGGTGATCAGCCGATCACCCTGTCGAGTGACCTGGCTCGCGTCACCCGCAGCATGAAGCCGGGCGAGCCGCTGGGTCTGCTGGTCCAACGGGGCGGGGAAGGTGACGCCCAGGCACTGAGCCTCGTGCTCGCGCCGCGACCGGAGGAGCCCGACAAGGGGTTCCTCGGGGTGAGCACCACGACCCGTGATCTGTCCTTCCAGTTCCCCTTCAGCGTCCAGATCGATTCGGGCTCGGTGGGTGGTCCCTCCGCGGGACTGGCGTTCACCCTGGGCATCATCGACGTGCTCACCCCGGGCAGCCTCACCGCCGGCAAGCGGGTCGCGGTCACGGGCACGATCGACCCCAACGGCTTCGTCGGCCCGGTGGGCGGGGTCGAGCAGAAGACCGTCGCGGTCCGCCGTTCGGGAGCGGAGCTGTTCCTGGTGCCGACCAGCGAGGTCGACCTGGCGCGGAAGTACGCGGGAGACGTGCGGGTCGAGGGCGTGGACACGCTGGATCAGGCGCTGCGGGTGCTCGCGAGCGTCGGCGGCGACGTGCACGGCCTCGCCCAGGGCTCCTCCTCTCCGGGGCGCTGAGTACGATCGGCGCGGTGCCGCCCGACGTCAGCCCGATCGATCCCGACGCGATCCTGCGCCAACCGTTCACCTCGGTGAAGCGGGGCTACGACCCCTTGGAGGTGCAGACCTTCCTCATGGCCCTGGCGGGGGAGCTGCGGGCGGCACGGGATCGCAGCCGTGAGCTGGAGCGCGCGGTCGCGGAAGCCGAGCGGCAGCTCGCCGAGCTGCGAGAGCCCTCGCCGAGTCGCCTGACCGCCTTGGTGGGCGAGGAGACGGCCCGGGTGCTCGAAGCCGCCAACGCCGCCGCCGCGGACATCCGTACCAAGGCCGAGCAGGCCGCGGCGCAGGAGCTCGAGGATGTCCGCGCGGAAGCCGCCCGCATCCGCGAGGAGGCACGGGCTGCGGCGGAGGCGGAGCGAGCGGAGGCGGAGCGGGTCGCAGCCGAGATCCGCCAGCAGGTCGAAGGCCTGTTGGAGCAGGCCCGGTCCGATGCGGAGCGAGAGGTCGAGGCCGGGCGCCAGCAGGGTCGGGAGATGGTGGCTGAAGCCCAGCAGGTCAGGGAGCGGATGCTGCGGGATCTGGCCCGCCGCCGCAAGGCGCTGCGCCAGCAGATCGAGCAGCTCCAAGCGGGTCGTGAGCGGCTGCTCGCCGCGTACGAGGTCGTGCGCCGGCACCTCGACGAGGTCACCGAGGAGCTGACCGTCGCCCTGCCGGAGGCCCGCCAGGCGGCCGAGGCGTTGGCCGGCCGCGACCGTGTGGTGGAGGATGACGACACGCTCGAGCGCGAGCTGGGTGAGCTGGCCGTCGAGGCCGGCATCGAGCTCGGCACCGTGGAGGAGCCCGAAGCCCCGGCGGGTGACGAGCTCCGGGCCGAGGCGAGCACGCCCGATGCGCCGGGTCCCCGAGCCCCCGACCCGGTCGAGGGCCGCAAGTCCTCTGCGGTGAACGTCATCCGCACCGGCGGCGGTGAGCCCGACGAGCTGCTGGAGGATGGGGAGGAGCCCGAGGAGGCGGGACAGCCCGAGAAGGCGGTGGGACCCGGGGACGCCATGGAGCCCGTGGAGCCTGGGGAGGGCGCGGCCGCAGGCTCGGGTGCCAGGGTCGCGGGGCTCTTCGCTCGCATCAAGGAAGAAGCCGCGCAGCTCGACGCCGCGGGATCGGCGATCGACCCCGATCGGCCCGACGCCGGTGGCGACGCTGAGGCGGTGGCGACCGGTGAGTCCGTGGACCCGGCGGAGCAGCAGGAAGCGGCGACCGCGACCATCGAGCGCGACCTGGCGAGGCGTCTCAAGCGGGAGTTGTCCGAGGAGCAGAACGAGTTGCTCGACGCCCTCCGCCGTGAGCGCGGAGTGCCGGCGCTCGACGCGGTCCTGCCGGCTCCCGAGGCACACGTCGAGCGGTTCGCGTCGGCCACGCTGGCGGGGCTGGCCGCAGCCCGCGGCGCGGGGAGCGGGGCCGGCCTCGGGCGGGATGCCGGCGCGCCCGGGGCGGGCAGCGGGCGCGTCGACGAGCTGGCGGCCGAGCTGGCCGCGGAGCTGGTGGGGCCGCTTCGCGACCGGCTCCAGCGGTGCTTCACGGAAGCCGGCGACGATCCCGACGACCTCGCCGAGCGGGTGCGGAGCTGCTACCGGGAATGCCGGACGCAGGCCATCGACGAGCTGGTGTCCGCCGCGGTGCGCTCGGCGTCCGGAGCGGGCCCGGTGGAGCCGCTGGGAGAGGGCTCCGGAGCTCGTTGAGGCCTGGCCGGCGCGCCCGGCGAGGACGGATCGTCCCGTAGGCTGAGCACCCATGCGCGCCCCCGACGACATGCCGAAGCGCCGCTTCCGCGGGACCGGGGTCCCCGGTCGCGGTCGGGTGATCCTGCTCGTCGCCGCGGCGGTGCTGTTCGTGCTGTTGATGTCGTTGCGAGGATTGGCTCGCTTCTACACCGACTACCTCTGGTTCGACAGCCTCGGCTTGTCGCAGGTGTGGTCGGGGATCCTCGGCACCAAGTGGGCGTTGGGAGTGGCCTTCTCCCTGGTGTTCGCGGTGATGTGCTTCGCCAGCCTCACGGTGGCGGATCGGATCGCGCCGAAGTTCCGGCCCACCGGTCCCGAGGACGACCTGCTCACCCGTTACCACCAGGTGGTCGACCGGCGCGCCGGCTGGGTGAGGCTCGGCGTCTCGCTGTTCTTCGGGGTGATCGCGGGCGCTGGCGTGTCGGCCCAGTGGAACCAGTGGATCCTGTTCCGCAACGGAGGCGATTTCGGGGTGCGCGACCGCACCTTCGACACCGACATCGGTTTCTACGTGTTCAAGCTGCCGTTCATCACCACGGTGATCGACTGGTTCTTCGCCTCCCTGGTGATCATCCTGCTCATCACCCTGGTGGCCCACTACCTCAACGGCGGCATCCGGATGCAGGCACCGTTCCAGCGGGTCACCCCGCAGGTGAAGGCGCACCTGTCGGTGCTGCTGGCACTTCTGGCCCTGGTGAAGGCCGTCGACTACTGGTTCGGCCGTTACGAGCTGACCTACTCGACCCGTGGTGTGGTGGACGGCGCCACCTACACCGAGGTGAAGGCCCAGCTACCTGCGACCTACCTGCTGTTGCTCATCTCACTGCTGTCGTGCGCCCTGTTCATCGTGAACATCTGGCGGCGCGGATGGGTGCTGCCCGTGATGGCGGTCGGGCTGTGGGGGTTCGTGCAGATCATCGCCGGGGCCGCCTACCCGACGTTCATCCAGCGGGTGGTCGTGGAGCCCCAGGAGTCCGACCGGGAACAGGCCTACATCGAGCACAACATCGAAGCGACCAGGCAGGCACTCGGGCTCGAGAACGTGGAGACGGAGCCGTTCCCGTACTCCGCTGACCGCGACGTCGGCAAGTGGGCTGCCGAGCTGAACCGGGAGACGATCCGCAACATCCGTCTACTCGACCCGAAGGTGGTCGCCCCCACCTACCAGAACCTGCAGTCGCTGCGAACCTTCTACCAGTTCAACGATCTGGACGTGGACCGCTACCAGATCCGGCGGTCCGACGGCACGTTCACCACCACCCAAGTGGTGCTCGCCAACCGTGACCTCAACGTGAGTGGCATCCCCCAGCCGTCCTGGGAGGGCCGGCACATCGCGTACACCCACGGGTACGGGCTGGCCATGGCCGCCGCGAACGCCACCACCGAATCGGGCAGCCCGGACTTCATCGTCAAGGACGTGCCGACGCGCATCAACAAAGACGAGATCCAGCTCGACATCGAGCAGCCGCAGGTCTACTTCGGTGAGCGGCTGCCGGGCTACAGCATCGTCGGTACCACCCGCGACGAGGTCGACTACCTCGCCGAGGACGGCACCCTGGTTACCAACCCCTACACCGGCCGGGGCGGGGTCAGCCTCGACTCGCCGATCCGACGGGCGGCGTTCTTCCTCCGGTTCAACTTCGAGTGGAACCTGCTGCTGTCGGACTTCGTGACCAGCGATTCGCGCATCCTCTACCTGCGGGACGTGCGGGAGCGGGTGCAGGAGGTGGCGCCGTTCCTGCAGTTCGACGCCGACCCCTACCCGGTGGTGATCGGCGGGCACATCGTCTACCTGATCGACGCGTACACCACCACCGACCGCTACCCCAACGCGCAGCGCGCCGACGCGTCGGGCTTGTCGCGCGGCAGCGGCCTGGAGGGGCACCGCTTCAACTACGTGCGAAACTCGGTGAAGGCGGTGGTCGACGCCTACGACGGGACGGTCAAGCTGTACGTCGTCGACCCGCAGGACCCGATCATCAAGGCCTACGACAAGGCGTTCCCCGATCTGTTCGAGCCGGTCGACGCCATGCCCAGCGAGCTGCGCGACCACTGGCGGTACCCGGAGGATCTGTTCCGGGTGCAGACCAACATGTGGGGCCAGTACCACATCACCGACCCCCGCAGCTTCTACGACAAGACCAACGGTTGGGCGGTGGCGCAGGACCCGGGCACCGCGGTGGCTACCGGCACCCCGGCGCAGAACCAGCCGGCGGTCACCACCCCGACCGGCCAGTTCGCCCGCACCCTGGCGCCGCGCATCGAGCCCTACTACCTGCTGATGCGCCTGCCCGGCGAGCAGCAGGAGAGCTTCTTGATGCTGCGCCCGTTCGTCCCGTACTCGGAGGACGACAGCAAACGCCAGCTCACAGCGTTCATGGTGGGTAAGAGCGATCCTGACGACTACGGCAAGCTCGTGGTCTACGAGATGCCGAGCGGCCAGTTGCCCGATGGCCCGGCGGTGATCAACGCCCGCATCCAGGCCGACACGGAGGTCTCCCGCCAGATCTCCCTGCTCGACCAGAAGGGCTCGACGGTCACCTACGGCGACCTGTTGCTCATCCCCATCGACAACACCATCCTCTACGTCCGGCCGCTGTACGTGTCGTCGCAGGGCTCCACGGAGGTGCGCGAGCTCAAGGCGGTGATAGCGGTGTTCGGCGGCCAGGTGGTGATGCGCCCGACCTTGCGTGAAGCGCTCGTCGATCTGTTGGGCATCGAGGCGGAGACCTTCGAACGGCAGGTGGGCGTCGAGCTCACCCCGGGCGGTCAGGGCGAGCCCGCGCCTCCCGGTGGCGGGACGACCACCACCACGCCGGGTGCGAGCCCGCCGGCGGGTGAGCCCGGCGACGTGGCCGCGCTGCTGGCCGATGCCGAGCGGCTGTTCCGTGAAGCGGACGACGCGCTGCGCAGCGGGGGTGCGTCGGGCCTCGCCACCTACCAGGAGAAGGTCACCCAGGCGGCGGAGAAGGTGCGCCAGGCCCAGCAGCAGTTGGGCGCCACGACCACGACCACGACGAGCACCACCCAACCCCAAGCCGAGGCGTAGCTCCGACCGATGGCGGCCGCGCCGAGCGCTCCGGGGTAGAGGTCACGGTGGGGGGGGCGGTCGTGGTGGTGGCGGGGCTCACGTAGGGCCTCGCGAGCTTCGACCTCTTCGCGGTGACGGTGGCCCTCCCGCGGATGGCGGTGGACCTGGGCGCGACGACCATCGACCTGCACTGGGTGGTCAGCGGGTTCGCGATCGGGTTGGCCGGGTGCGTCATCCCGGGTGGTCGGCTGGGTGAGCGGTTCGGGCACCGGTGGATGCTGGTCGGGGTATCGGGGTGTTCGGCGTGGGGCACTGCTCGCCGGGGCTGGCGATCACGCCGACGGCCGTGCTGGCGGCCCGGGTCCTGCAAGGTGGCGGTGCCGGGCTCGCGCTGGCGGTGAGCGTCGCGTGCCTGTGCCGGGGCGTGCGGTCCGAGGATCGGGGTGGGTGGGCTTCGTGTCGGCGCTCGCCGCCTGCGGATTGGGGATGGGGATGGTGTGGGCGTTTATCGTCGCCTCGCTGGCGATCGGGCCGGGGGAGCGCGAGGTGGAGGCGTGGGAGGTCGTGGTGTCACTGCTGCTGGGCGTGGCGGGTGTGGCGGTGGCAGCGACCGAGTGGGCGGTCGAGGAGCTGTTCGGTCGGGGCCGGTCCCTAGCCGGGTCGATCGAGCTCGGGCTACGGGCCTGGGCGGTGGTGAGCGTCGCCGGTGCCCTGCTCGTGGCGGTCGGTGGTCCCCGGGCGGGGCTGCCAGCGCCACTGGCAAGGTCTGCCGAGGTTGGCGACATGCGCTGACCGCCCTTGGACGCAGGCATGTGACTACGCTCGTCTCGCCCCGCAACCCGGCGGGCACCGATGGGTGGGGGGTCCGGTGAAGCACGCGGGAGACGAGAGCTACCTGCAGGAGGCGGCCAGGGAGGCACGTGTACGTCTCGCGCTTGGGTCTGTCTCGGGTGGTGAAGCTGCACGATGCCGAGAGCGGCGAGACGTTCGCGCTGGACGGCACCGCGGCACCGTTCCTGGCCCAGGCGAAAGCCGACAAGGTCGTGATGCACCTGTTCAGCGCAGGCTGAGCGGAAGGTGGGGCCGGCTGGCGGGCGGGCCCGGTTGGTGCGCGGCGCGGTGGGGAGTAGAGTGTCCGGCACGCCGCGGGGTGGAGCAGTCTGGTAGCTCGTCGGGCTCATAACCCGAAGGTCGCGGGTTCAAATCCCGCCCCCGCCACCATCGAAACCGCAGGTCAGGGCCCATCCGAGAGGATGGGCCCTCCTCGTGCCCAGCCCGACTTCTAATGGGGCTCTTCGCGATGAAGGCTGGGGGCGTGTCGTGAGTTGGGCCGGCTGATGAGGTTGACGTGGACCCCGTCGGCGTTGTCGGTCCAGGCCGTTCGGGTCTGTAGGGTCCGCCGGGTCTGGGCGACTTCGGCGGGTGTTCGGTAGCCGATCCCGGAGTGGGGTCGATGGTGGTAGTGGTCGATGTAGGCGGTGATCGCTTTTCGCGCCCGGTGGATGGATTCCCATTCGGCGCGCGAGGCGCAGCGCTTCTCGAACTGGCCGAACCATGACTCGATGAATGCCTGGGACTCGGGGTCGCGGTAGCCGCTACGACGATGCGTCACTCCACGAGCGGAGAGGTGTGAGGATCCCCCCTCTGACCGGTCACCTCGAATAGGAGGTAATCATGTCAGTGATGGAGGAGAAGTCGCCCCGAACGCGGCGCAGCTTCACCGACGAGTTCAAGCGTGACGCTGTGGCGATGGTGCTCGACGATGGCAACAAGATCGTCGATGTGGCCGAGCGCCTCGGTGTCGGTGAGGGCACGCTCGGGAACTGGGTGCGCCAGGCCCGTGTGGACCGCGGTGAGCGCGCCGGGGTGAGCACGACCGAGCGCCAGGAGCTCGTGGAGTTGCGCCGGGAGAACGCCCGGTTGCGGATGGAACGAGATCTGCTCAAACGAGCGACGGCCTTCTGGGTGAAGGAGTCGGGACAGTGACCCGCTATCGCTGGGTCGCTGCCCGGGGGGCCGAGGGTTTCCCGATCACGATGGCGGCCAAGGTCGCTGAGGTGTCCCGTCAGGCGTTCTATGACTGGCGTCAGCGCACCGCTGCTGGGCCGACCGCAGCGGAGCTGGCCGAGGTGGAGTTGGTCGAGTTGATGCGTGAGATCCACGCCGAGCACGACGGCACCTACGGGGTTCCCCGGATGACCGTCGAGCTCGCCCGTCGCGGCCAGCATGTGAACCGCAAGCGGGTTGAGCGGTTGATGCGAGCCCACGGCATCGTCGGGGTGCACAAGCCAGCGAAGGTGCGCACCACGATCCCCGCCGAGGAGAACCCGCCGATGCCCGACCTGATCGGCCGGCGGTTCGCTCCGGCCGCGCCCGATGTCGCCTGGTGTGGCGACATCACCTACATCCCAACAGGGGAAGGCTGGCTCTACCTCGCGTCGGTGCTCGACCTCGGCAGTCGACGCCTGGTCGGCTACTCGATGGCCGAGCACATGCGCACCGAGCTGGTCGCCGACGCGCTCACCATGGCCGCCGGAGCGAGGGGCGGACAGACCGCCGGGATCATCTTCCACGGCGACCGCGGGAGCCAATACATGTCCGGCGACTACCGGGCCCAGATCGCCGAGCTGGAGATGGTGCAGTCGGTCGGTCGCACCGGGGTGTGCTGGGACTGCGATGATCCTGGTGTGCTGCTCCGGTCGGCCTGACCCTTGCTATGACCGGCCTCGTGCCCTTGCGTTGACATGTCGTCCGGCCGGAGCAACACCCGACATCCGAGGCTGCCCGCCAGCCGGA
>NZ_JACFSZ010000022.1 GCF_014805525.1 Rhabdothermincola sediminis
GGCCGCGCCGTCGTCGGGGTGGCCGCCGCCCGCCCCGGTGCCGCCTCCCGAGGTGATCCCACCGCCACCACCTCCCTGGGAGCCTCCGGCCCCGCCACGCGACGACGAGCCCGGCCTGTCGCCATGGGCCCCACCGGGTGACGATGGCGAAGCATCGCCTCGAAGCGGGTAGTGACCAGCCGTGATCCCGATCGTGCTGGCGCCACCGCTCCCCGAGGCCCGGGCCCGGCGACCGTCGTCGATGTCGTTGGCCGGCGCGCTCGGCGCCGCCCTGATCGTCGTCGGGATGGTGGCGGTGGTGGTGTGGGCTGCGGCCGTGTCCCCCTACGGGTTCGCTCGGTTCACGCTCGGGGACGCGGACCGGACCATCAGTGTCCGCCAAGGCGGCACCTACCTCCTGTTCGAGGAGTTCACCGGCGCGGCCGGTGACGAGCCGCCGCTGCCGTTGCAGGTGTCGGTGATCGACCAGCGCGGGCAGCCCGTGGAGGTGACCTACCTCATCGATCCCACCGACCCTGGGGCGGCGGACAGCTACCGGGTGCCCTTCCACGAGGGGCGGGCGGTGGCCCGCTTCCGGGTCCCCGAGGGCGGTCGTTACCTCGTCCGGGTCGATGCCCGCCCGCCGGGGACGTATCCCGCCGGACTGTACCGGGTTGATCCGGCTGCCACCGTGGCCATCGGCCGTCCGGCGAGTCTCACCTGGATGGGGTCGGTGCTGGTGCCGCTCGTGGTCGGGGTGGCGCCGGTGGTGGCGGGCGTCGGCCTGCTGGCTCGGGCCTGGCGGTCGCGAGCGGGAACGGAGCATGGGGCCCCATCCCTCGTGCCGCGCGGGCGCGGCGGCCTGCGGGCGGTCCGGTAGCCTCGCCGCCCATGGCCGATCTGCGCGCACGCATCGAAGACCTCTGGGAGCACCGGGCCGAGTTGGCAGCTGACGACGTGGAGGCCAACCAAGCGGTGTTCGAGGCCATCGCCCTGCTCGACCGCGGTGAGGCTCGGGTGGCCGAGATCGACGGTGGCGGGCAGGTGGTGGTGCACGAGTGGCTCAAGAAGGCGATCCTGCTGTACTTCAAGCAGTCGGCGATGGCCACCATCGAGCTCGGCCCGTTCGAGTACGCGGACAAGATCCCGCTGAAGAGCGGTTTCGAGGCGGCAGGGGTGCGGGTGGTGCCCGGAGCCTCGGCCCGGTTCGGGGCGTTCCTCGACCGGGGTGTGGTGCTCATGCCGAGCTATGTGAACATCGGCGCCCGGGTCGGGGCCAACACCATGGTCGATACCTGGGCGACGGTGGGATCGTGCGCCCAGATCGGTGCCAACGTGCACCTCTCCGGGGGGGTGGGCATCGGCGGGGTCCTCGAGCCACCCAACGCGGTGCCCGTCATCGTGGGCGACGACTGTCTGATCGGCAGCCGCTGCATCGTCGCGGAAGGGGCTCGGGTCGGCGACGGGGTAGTGCTCGGTGCCGGGTGCATCCTCACCGGGTCGATCCCGGTGATCGACGCGGAGACCGGCGAGGAGCTCGGCCGGGGAGTGGTCCCGCCGTGGTGCGTCGCGGTGGCGGCAACCCGGCCGCGATCGTTTCCCGGTGGGGAGTTCGGGCTGCCCTGCGTGCTCGTGGTCAAGCACCTCGAGCCGGGGGAGCGCCACGACAAGGCCGCGCTCAACGAGGTGCTCCGTACCCACGGCGCCGCGACCTGACCCATGGGCTCGGACCTGCTGGCGCTGGCGGCGTCACTGGTGGAGATCCCCTCGGTGAGCTGGCACGAAGCCGCGATCACCGACCATCTCGAGGCCCGGCTCCGGGCGGTGGCGGGTCTGGAGGTCACCCGGGTGGGCGACAACCTGGTGGCACGCACCCAGCTCGGCCGGCCCCACCGGGTGGTTCTGGCCGGCCACACCGACACGGTGCCCGCCGACGGCAACGAGGCGGCCGTGGTCGAGGGTGATCGGCTACGTGGGCTCGGTGCCGCCGACATGAAGGGTGGCCTGGCCGTCATGGTGGATCTGGCCGAGACGGTCACCGAGCCCGCGGTCGACGTCACCTACGTCTTCTACGCCCGCGAGGAGGTGGCGGCCGAGCACAGCGGTCTGGCCGAGGTGTGGTCGGCGCGCCCGGACCTGCTGGCGGGCGACGTGGCCTTGTTGGGTGAGCCCACGCTGGCAGCGGTCGAAGCGGGATGTCAGGGGACGATGCGCCTGCGGATCGTGCTGCATGGGGAGCGGGCGCACACGGCGCGGCCGTGGATGGGTCGCAACGCCATCCACCGGTTGGGCGGGTTGCTCACCGCCTTGGCGGGCTACGAGGAGCGTCGGCCGGTGCTGCAGGGTTGCCGATACCGGGAGGCGCTGCAAGCGGTGGCCGTCGAGGGTGGGGTCGCGGGCAACGTCGTGCCGGACCGGGTCGTGCTCGAGGTGAACCACCGGTTCGCGCCGGACCGCACCCCGCAGCACGCGCTGGCGCACGTACGGGAGGTGATCGCTCCCTGGCTGGAGGAGGGTGACGAGCTCACGGTGGTCGATCAGGCGCCGCCAGCCGCGCCAGCGCTCGATCACCCTCTGCTCGGCGCGCTGATCGAGCGCAACGGGTTGCCGGTGCGGGCCAAGCTCGGCTGGACCGACGTCGCCTTCTTCGCTGCTCGCGGGGTCCCGGCCGCGAACTTCGGGCCGGGTGATGCGGCGATCGCACACACCCGGGACGAGTACGTCGAGCGGGCCGACCTCGAGCGGGTGCACGGGGCGCTCGCCGACCTGCTCCGCCGCGGGGCTTGAGGTCAGGCTGGTCAGAGCTTGCGCAGCACGGTGACGACCCTCCCGTAGATGGTCACGTCGGCCGGATCGAGCTCCATCGGTGATAGCCGCTCGTTGGCCGGCACGAGAACCACCCTGCCGCCCTTGCGGTTGAAGGTCTTGACCGTGGCTTCCTCGCCGGGGATGCCGGCCACCACGATGTCGCCCTTCTCGGCCTCGGGCTGCGCCCGAGCGACGACGAAATCGCCGTCGAGGATGCCGGCGTCGATCATCGAGTCACCCCGGACCCGGAGCATGAACAGGTCGCCCTCGCCGCAGAAGTCGGCCGGCAGGGGGAGGACCTCCTCGACGTTCTCCTGGGCCAGCACGTCGGTGCCAGCGGCGACGTCGCCCACGAGGGGGACGTGGCGGACCGGGCGGCGGTCGATGTCGGGCGCGCCCGAGCTCGGGTCGTAGCGGACCTCGATCGCCCGGGGCTTGGTGGGGTCGCGCTTGAGGAAGCCGAGCCGCTGGAGCGTGGCCAGGTGGCTGTGCACCGTGGACGGGGAGGTGAGACCGACCGCCTCCCCGATCTCGCGGACCGACGGGGGGTAGCCGCGATCACGCATCTGCTGCTCGATGAAGTCGAGGATGTCCTGCTGGCGCCGGGTCAGCTGGGTCGGACTCGGTGACATCGGCGGTCTCCCTTCCTCGCCGCGTCGTCCGCGGTCGGATCGCCCGTGGACACGCCCACTCGTGGTCGTGCCACTCGTGGTCGCGCCGCAGCGGTGCTGCGAACAGATGTTCGTAGCGTAGCAACAGCCAGGCACAGGTGCAAACACCTGTTCGGGATCACCCTTGACCCGAACGCATGTTCGTGTCACCATGAGGGCCATGGATCGAACGCACGTTCCCGGAACACTTGTTCCCGCGGCCTCCACTGGGCGGGTGGTGCCGTGCCGGCGTGCGTTGAACCGGCGCAAGTGTCACACCCCCTGAGGAGACTCGTCCCATGGCCGCCGTCATCGTCCCCAACCGCCCGGTCGCCCCCCGACCTGTTCCCACCCCTGGCCTCGCGCCCGCTCGCCGGCCCGAGCTGCGGGTCATCCCTGGTGGCCGCAGCGCGGCCAGGCGCGCACCCGCGGCCGTCTACCGCCGCCGCCGGCTCGCGGCCGCGGCACTCCTCGTGCTGGTCGCCGGCGTCATGTACCTGGCGGCCATCGGCGCTGCAGCGTTGCTTGGTGGGCACCAGGTTGCCGGGCCGACCCGCGACTCCGGCGCCCCGTCGGTCCCGGCGCCCACCGGTGTAGCTCCGAGCCGGGCAGAGATGTACGTCGTGCAACCCGGCGACACCCTGTGGTCGATCGCGCGCCGGCTCCAACCTGAGGGCGACCTGCGCCCGCTGGTGGACCGGCTGGCCGACCGCAACGGCGGAGCGAGCATCCAGGTGGGTCAGCGGCTGTTGCTCGATGCGCCCGCCGACTGAGCGGCATCCCTCGGCTCACCGCCCGGCGCGGGCCAGCCCGAGCGTGCTCGTCCTCGCCACGCCTCGGGCCTGCGCTGTGCAGATCGCCGGCGGTAGCGTCGAAGGCGTGCGTTGTCCGGCCTGCACCAGTGTCGAGGACAAGGTCGTCGATTCGCGCATGGCCGATGACGGCTCCACGATCCGGCGCCGGCGGGAGTGTCTCGAGTGCGGTCATCGGTTCACGACCTTCGAGCGCCACGAGGAGCAGCCCATCGTCGTGGTGAAGCGCTCGGGCGACCGGGTGCCCTTCGACCGCTCGAAGATCGAGATGGGTGTGGTTGCGGCGGCGAAGGGCAGGCCGGTGACCCTCGAGCAGATCGGTGAGCTCGCGGCCGATCTCGAGGACCGGTTCCGGCTGGGCGGTGGGGAGGTCACGAGCGAGCAGATCGGGCTCGCGGTGCTGGACGGTCTGCGCGAGCTCGATCAGGTGGCCTACGTGCGCTTCGCGAGTGTCTACAAGGGGTTCGAGGACCCGGCCGACTTCCAGCGCGAGGTGCGGCTGCTCACCAAGTCGACCGCCCCCAAGCGTCACTGAGCCAGCTCACGGCGCAGGTAGCGCAGGAAGAGCGACCCGTCCTCCTCGAGCACCCGTGAGACCACGAGACCTTCCGGCTGCGGCGGCTCGGCCCCGTGAGCGCAGCGGGGGGACGGCCCGGCGACGAGCAGGGGAGCGATCGTCAGGCAGAGCTCGTCGATGACCCCTGCGTTGACCAGCTCGCCATTGAGGGCCGGTCCGCCTTCGCAGAGGACCACTCCCGCTCCCGTCTCCCGCAGGGTCGCCAGCGCCGCCAGGGGGTCGAAGGTCGTGTCTCCGGCGTCGATGATGTCGGCCACGGCCGCCAGCCGGGCTCGGCGCTCGGCATCAGCCTTCTCGATGGTGAGCACCAGCGGCCGCCGGGCCGGGTCGGAGAACAGCCGGGCTCCCGGGTCGAGGTCGAGCCGGCCCGACACCACGGCGATGCGGGGGTGCGGTTCCTGGCCTCGCTCGAGGCGGAGGCGTTGGTCCCGGGCCGAGGTGCGTGGTGGGCCGTAGTGCTCGGCTCGCACGGTGCCCGCCCCCACGAGGATCACGTCCGCGATGGAGCGCAGGGCGGTGAAGATGGCCCGGTCGGCGGGGCCCCCGAGACCACCCGAGCGGCCCTCCAGCGCCGTGGCGCCGTCCGCGCTCTGCACCATGTTCACGGCCAGCCACGGCCGGCGCTCGAGCGGCGCCCGCCGGTCGGTGCGATACAGCTCGGGTCCGTCGACGTCGCCAGCGGGCTCGGGGAGCAGTTGCCGCATGGCGCCGACGCTAGTAGCGACCGGCGGGAGCACTCGGCTCCGCCCGCGACCGCAAGCGAACCCAACGGGCCCGACCGGCGGCGGATGCCCCGCCGGCCGGCCAGAGCAAGTCGGGAGGTCCGGGCGACCGATTCGGCCGTGTTGCAATGTCGTTGCGGAGGCTCCAGGGTCCGCGATCGGGTGCCGATGCTCGGGTAGAACCCGCTGCAGAACGCCGTTCCAATCCGTTCGGGCTGCGTGAGCGGTCGGGTCCGGCGGTCTACCCGGCGGCGCGTGGTGAGTGGTGAGGAGGACGATGGGGGCTCTGCAGCGTGCGGTCGAGCCGGTCGGCGCGGTGCTCCACGCGGCGCGCCGACCGGCGTCCTACGCCGGTCAACTGCGCGAGGCCCTCTCCACGGTCATCACCGCGGGGATGTGGCCGCTCGGGTTCACCAGCTCGGACCTGGCCGACGTCGGCCGCCTCGAGGAGCTGCCGAGCACCGTCGAGACGCCCGTGCTGCTGGTCCACGGGTACGGGGCGAACAAGTCGAACTGGCTGTTCCTGCGCCGCTACCTGGAGCAGGCCGGCTTCGCCCGGGTGCACGCGTTCGACTACAACCCGCTCGCCGCCGACATCCCGCAGCTCGCGCAGCGATGCGCCGAGTGCGCTGAGCAGCTCCGGGGACGGTTGGGGGTGGAGCGCATCCATCTCGTGGGCCACTCCCTCGGTGGGGTCATCGCTCGCTATGCGGTGCAGGTGCTCGGCTTGGAGGGGGTCGATGTGTGCATCACCATCGCCTCACCTCATGGTGGGTTGCGGCTGGCTAGCTACGGCTCGCCGCTCGCGGCCCTGAGCCCCCTGGCGAGCGGGCTGCAGTTGCGCCCGGACTCGGAGGTCATGACGCTGCTGCGCTACAGCGCCCGTGCGCTCCCGACCCGGTTCGTGGCGTACTACTCGAACCTCGACATGATCGTCCCGGCTCGCCGGGCGATGATCCTCGAGCCGGAGCTGCGGGCGACCAACATCCTGGTCAAGGATCACGGCCACCTGTCCATCGTGCTGTCCCGTCGCCTCGCTCAGTCCGTCGTCGATCAGCTCGGCGCGGCCGAGGGTCTGCCCGGTTACGGATCGCCCGTCGTGGGGCTGCCCGAGCACGCCCTGGGCCGTCACCCGGTCGCGGGGTCAGCGGCGCCGGGCTCGACCCGGGCTACCGGCTGACACGCGAGCCGGCGCGCCTCGCGGCCGGGGCGTCCCCAAGCCTGTGGACGTGGTCACCGAGAATCCACCGCGAATTCACAGGGTTGTACCTCTTTTGTCCCACAGGCCGTTCTTCGTAGGTTGATCCGTGCAACGACGGCTGCGGCGCGGACGGCGGATGGTGGTAAGGCGTCTGCGTTCTCGCTGGCAGGACGACTCCTTGGGGGACCGCGTGAGGGGAGTGGGAGCTCGACGAGCGACCTCGAGTCCGCGCGGACACCTCCTGACCTGCTCGTTCGCGCCGCAGCACGCGTCGGTCTGCTGGCGTTGTGCTCCGACGGCTCCCGACTCGCGGATCAACCGTTGACAACCTCGTAATTACGGTGATGTAATCACCGAACATCTTGTGGCCAGGGGGGCACGTGGGGCTGGCAGACCACAACATCTTGTGGTGGTCGTCGCGGCGTGGCACACGGCGCGCCCGCGGCTCCCGGCTCGTCCGCCGGTAACCTGGAGAGCCCCCAGCGTTCCCCGAGCCACATCGACAGGCCCAGACACGGAACCGATCCGGGGAGGAAGCAGCCCATGGCCATGGCGCCGGAGCAAGCGGGCATCGGCATCCGCCGACACTTCACCACCGCGGGGGTCCACCCCTACGACATGGTGGCGTGGGAGCGTCGCGATGCTCGCATCACCAACTACCGAGACGGCTCGGTGGCCTTCGAGCAGACCGACGTCGAGTTCCCCGTGGGTTGGTCCCAGAACGCGACCAACATCGTCGCCCAGAAGTACTTCCGGGGGACCCTCGGCACCCCTGAGCGGGAGCACTCGCTCAAGCAGGTCGTCGATCGGGTGGTCGACACGATCACCGAGTGGGGTCGCCGCGACGGCTACTTCGTCGACGACGACGAGGCCCAGACCTTCAGCGACGAGCTCAAGTACCTGCTCATCACCCAGCGGGCGGCGTTCAACTCCCCGGTGTGGTTCAACATCGGGGTGGCCGGCGTGCCCCAGCAGGCGTCCGCGTGCTTCATCCTCTCCGTCGAGGACACGATGGACTCGATCCTCAACTGGTACGTGGAGGAGGGCACGATCTTCAAGGGCGGCTCCGGCGCGGGCATCAACCTGTCCCGCATCCGCTCGAGCCACGAGCTGCTGAAGGGCGGTGGCACCGCCTCCGGGCCAGTGAGCTTCATGCGTGGCGCGGACGCCTCGGCCGGCACGATCAAGTCGGGTGGCAAGACCCGGCGTGCGGCGAAGATGGTGATCCTCGACGTCGACCACCCCGACATCGAGGAGTTCATCTGGTGCAAGGCCCGCGAGGAGCGCAAGGCCCGTGCCCTCGAGGCCGCCGGGTTCGACATGAGCCTCGACGGTGTCGACATCACCTCCATCCAGTACCAGAACGCCAACAACTCGGTGCGGGTCACCGACGAGTTCATGCAAGCGGTGCTCGACGATGCCGACTGGCACCTGCGGGCCGTCACCACCGGCGAGATCATCAAGACCGTCCGGGCCCGCGACCTGCTGCGCCAGATCTCCCAGGCGGCGTGGGAGTGCGCGGATCCCGGCATGCAGTTCGACACCACCATCAACCACTGGCACACCGCCTGCAACACCGGCCGCATCAACGCCAGCAACCCGTGCAGCGAGTACATGCACCTCGACAACTCGGCGTGCAACCTGGCCAGCCTCAACCTGCTCACGTTCCTCGACGAGGACGGCACCTTCGACATCGAGGGCTTCGAGCGGGCGGTCGAGGTGGTGTTCACCGGCCAGGAGATCCTGGTCGGCAACGCCGACTACCCGACCGCGGCCATCGGTGAGACCTCACGCCGCTTCCGCCAGCTCGGGCTCGGCTACGCCAACCTCGGGGCGATGCTCATGGCCCTCGGCCTGCCGTACGATTCCGACGCCGGCCGGGCGTGGGCGGCGGCGATCACCGCCCTGATGACCGGTCATGCCTATGCCACCTCGGCTCGCACCGCGGTGCGCATGGGGCCGTTCGCCGGCTACACGGAGAACGAGGAGCACATGCTGCGGGTCCTCGGCCTGCATCGCGCCGCGGCGGCGGAGATCGACGAGGAGCTCGTCCCTCACGAGCTGCTCTCCGCCGCCCAGCGCAGCTGGGACGAGGCCTGCGAGATCGCATCCGAGTACGGGGTGCGAAACTCGCAGGCCAGCGTCCTCGCTCCGACCGGCACGATCGGGCTCATGATGGATTGCGACACCACCGGCGTCGAGCCGGATCTGGGGCTCGTGAAGATGAAGAAGCTGGTGGGCGGCGGCACCATGTCGATCGTCAACCAGACCGTGCCCCGGGCCCTGCGCACCCTCGGCTACAGCGTCGACGAGATCGACCGGATCGTCGCCTACATCGACGAGCACAAGAGCATCGTCGGAGCGCCCGACCTGCGGGCGGAGCACCTGCCCGTGTTCGCCTGCTCGATGGGTGACAACACCATCCACTACCTCGGCCACGTGAAGATGATGGCGGCGGTGCAGCCGTTCATCTCGGGCGCCATCTCCAAGACGGTCAACCTGCCCGAGGAGGTCAGCGTCGAGGACGTGGAGCAGCTCCACATCGACGCCTGGCGCATGGGTCTCAAGGCCATCGCGATCTACCGCGACAACTGCAAGGTGGCCCAGCCGCTCGCCACCGCGAAGAAGGAGAGAGCTTCCGACGCCCCGGCCGCGGCGACCCAGGTGGTGGAGAAGATCGTCGAGCGGATCGTGCAGGAGCCGGTGCGCCAGAAGCTGCCCCGCTCGCGCACCTCGCGCACCTTCGAGTTCCGAGTGGCGGACTGCAAGGGCTTCGTGACGGTCGGGGAGTACGACGACGGCCGCCCGGGTGAGATCTTCGTGCGGGTCTCCAAGCAGGGCTCGACCCTGGCGGGCATCATGGACGCCTTCGCCATCTCGGTGAGCCACGGCCTGCAATACGGCGTGCCGCTGCGCAGCTTCGTGGAGGCCTTCACGGGTATGCGCTTCGAGCCCGCGGGTATGACCGACGATCCGGACATCCGCATCGCCAGCTCGCTGATGGACTACCTGTTCCGCAAACTGGCGGTGATGTACCTCTCGCCCGAGGAGCGGGCCGAGCTGAACATCCTCACCACGGCGGAGCGCACCCAGCCGACGTTGCCCGGGGTGGAGGAGACCGTCGTCGAGACCCGCCAGGGTGAGCTGCCCGCCGACCCACCGTCCATCGAGTCGGCGTCCACGCTCGTGGGCCGGGTCGAGCCCGGTGTGGGGGCCCGCCAGCCGGAGGTGCGCCACAGCGACGCGCCGATGTGCATGCAGTGCGGGGTGCAGATGGTGCGGGCCGGGAGCTGCCACGCCTGCCCGAGCTGCGGCACCACCAGCGGCTGCAGCTGAGCTCGACACGGGCGAGTGACCGAGGTGACCGGGTCCGGTCAGCGATGCCGGACCCGGTCGCGACTCGTGGGGCTCGGTTGGAGGTGAGTGGCCCGCCGATCGCTGGGTAGAGACCGGTCATGCTGGTGGTGAGGCCCGGGCGGTGAACGAGCGCACGACCGTCGCCGCCGGTGTGACCGAGGTACGTCTCGCCCGGCTGCGTCGCTGGAACGTCGGGCTGGCGGTGCTCCACGGCGCGCAGGCAGTGCTGATCCTGGTCCTCGCTGGGCACTTCGCGGTCACCATCACGTCGACGTTCCCGACCGGGCCACCCGGCACGGCGCTGCCGGCACCGGAAAGCATCCTCGACGTGCGGGTCGGGCCGGCCTCGCCGTGTTCCTGGCTCTGGCGGCCGTCGATCATCTGACGACCGCCACGGTGGGTCGGGGACTCTACGAGCACGACCTGCGCCAGGGCATCAACCGCTTCCGCTGGGTCGAGTACGCCCTCAGCGCCACGGTCATGGTGTTGCTCATCGCGCTCTACAGCGGGATCACCGACGTCACCGCGGTCATCGCCATCGCGGGAGCGAACGTGGGGATGATCTTCTTCGGGTGGGTGCAGGAGCTCACCAATCCGCCCGGGCGGCCCAGGACCTCGATGCTCCCGTTCTGGTTCGGGACGCTGGTCGGGCTGGCGCCATGGATCGCCATCGCCACCAACGTCGTCGGTGCGGCGACGGTGCCGGGCTTCGTGTACGGCATCGTCGTGGCCCACGCCACGCTGACCGGGTCGGGGGCTGGGCGCGTCGTAGGAGGGTTCGAAGCCCGACGCCGAGCTGAGCCCGATGCGTAGCTCGCCGTAGTCGATGGTCAGGCTCGCCTTGATGTTCAGCCCCTTGACCGTGCGGACCACGTCGTCGTCGAAGTAGATGTCGGCCCACTCGTCCGCGCAGGCGTAGTCGCTCTGCCCGGGCCGCCCGCTGGGCTGCCAGTTCGCGGGGTGGACCAGGGTAGTCGTCCTCGGCCCCGGTCCAGATCCTGGTGCAGAACGGGAGCGGCTCCGGCGGGGTGACGGTCGCCGGAGGCGACCAGTAGGACGAGCGCCGAGGTGGCCGCGATCGCGGCGGCAGCCGCGAGAGCGATGGCGCAGCGCCGGGGGAGGTGGATGGCGGGCAGGTGGGGCATCGTCTTCTCGCTCGACGGCCGCTGTTCGCGCGGGAGCTCCCGAGTAGACGAGATCACGGGGGCGCGTGCCCGGTTAGCACACACGGGGTCCCGCGCCCAGGGCCCGTTGAGGCAATTCAACGGTGGGCGGTGCGATCCGGCGAGCCCATCGGTCCCCCGGTCGCCCGATGGCGGCTGGTAGCGTCCCGCCGTCGTTTCACAGGGAGGGGCTCGTGATCACCAGTCGTCGACGTCGCTTGACCATCGCAGCCGGCATCGCCGCCGCCGTCCTGGTCCTCGCCGCCTGCGGGAAGGACAAGCAGGAGTCGTCCGCGTCCACCACCACGGCCGCGGCCAGCGGCACGACGGTCGTGCCCAGCAACGCGGCGAGCGTGCGCTACGACGAGCAGATCCAGCAGTGGCTGACCGAGGTCGGCTGCAACCCCGGTGGAGTGGACGGGGTCATCGGCCCGCACACGGAGGCCGCCATCGTCGAGTTCCAGCAGGCGGAGGGCCTGGCGGCGAACGGTGAGATGGACGCGGCCACCACGAAGGCGCTCGAAGCGGCTGCTCAGGCGGGGAAGAAGGTGTGCGGCACCACCGGGACCACCGCCTCCACGACCACCACCACCGCCGGCGGGCAGGCCCCCTGCACCCCGACGGCGCTGGTGGCGGCCATCCCGCAGGGCGACGTGATCACCGGCTACGTCTGCGCCGACGGCTATGCGGGGGTCACCGGCACGGTGGGCAACGGGAGCACGACCACGTTCCACTACATCCTGCAGTCAGAGAACGGATCGTGGACCAGCCTCGGCGACGAACCGTGCGGCGCGGCCAGCGCCGGCATAGCGCCCGCGGTGCTGGAGATGGGCTGCCCGCCCGAGCAGGGCTGACCGCCACCCCATGACCGCGGGGCGGGCCGAGCTGCGCACCGAGCGGCTCGTCCTGCGGCCCTGACGCCAGGAGGACTGCGAGCCGTTCGCAGCGGGTCATGGAGCGGCTGGGCATGACTCGTGACCCCCGCGACGACTTCGAGCACCCGCTGGTCGAGGCCGGCATGGCCCTCACCCGGCACGTGCTCTACCGCCTCTCGCGAACCGGGTTCGGGCCCGGTGCGGCGGGCGCGGCGTCCCCCCGCTCCTGATTCCGGCCAGCGTGCGCGAGGGGTGGTGTGCGACCGCCTAGGCTCGTGTGCTGTCCCGACGAGACGCGCCGTGGCCAACCGAGAGCCGGCCGAGGGCCGGTGAGCCGGTGCGGCGCTGCCTGCAAGGAGTTGATGCATGGACGCCGTCCCCTACGTGAGCGCACTCGCGGCCCTCGCCGGCCTGGTGCTCGCCGCGTTCTTCTTCGGTGTGGTGAAGAAGGCCGACCCCGGCAACGACCGCATGGTGGAGTTGATGAACGCGATCCAGCAGGGGGCCCGCGCGTTCCTGCGTCGCGAGTACACGTGGGTGGCCGGGTTCGTGGTGATCATGGCCGTGCTCATCGCGGTGCTCCTCGACTACGGCCGCCCGTGGGGCGCGATCGCCTACGTGGCCGGGGCGTGCCTGTCCGGGCTGGCGGGCTTCGTCGGTATGACCGTCGCCACCATGGCGAATGCTCGCACCACCCAGGCGGCGCGCACCGGGCCCCAGGCCGCGCTGCCGCTGGCGTTCAAGGGTGGCGCGGTGATGGGGTTCACCGTCGCCGGGCTGGCCCTGTTCGGCTTGTCGGTGGCCTACATCGTGTTCGTGAAGGTGCTGAAGGTCGACCAGGCGTTCGAGGTGGTGACCGCCTTCGGGCTGGGTGCCAGCTCGATCGCGCTGTTCAGCCGGGTCGGCGGCGGCATCTACACCAAGGCGGCCGATGTGGGCGCGGACCTGGTGGGCAAGGTCGAGGCTGGCATCCCCGAGGACGATCCCCGCAACCCGGCCACCATCGCGGACAACGTGGGCGACAACGTCGGTGATGTGGCCGGGATGGGCGCCGACCTGTTCGAGAGCTACGCGGGATCGCTGATCGCGCCGATCGCCCTGGCGGCCTTCGCGTTCTCGGGCAACGAGGCGTTCCAGGAGCGGGCGCTGCTGTTCCCGCTGGCCATCGGGGCGTTCGGCATGGTGGCGTCGATCATCGGCGCGTTCACCGTGCGGGCGAAGGCCGATGCCACGAGCAAGGATCTGGCTCGCTCGCTCCACATGGGCACCAACGTGGCCGCCGTGCTCACCGTGGTGCTGGCGTTCGTGTTCGGCTACCTCTTCTTCAACGACGTGGAAGGGGTCGAGAACTGGTGGGGCATGCCGCTGGCGGTGGTGCTCGGCCTGGGGGTGGGGATGGGCATCGGCTTCGTCTCCGAGTTCTTCACCTCCGATCATTACGGCCCGGTGCGCAAGATCGCCCGCCAGAGCGAGACGGGCCCGGCCACCACAGTGCTGAGTGGCGTCTCCGCCGGCCTGCTCTCGGTGGCCCCGGCGGTGCTGCTGATCCTCGTGGCCGTGGGCGGTGCCTACTGGGCGGCTGACCACGCGCTGCCCGGCAACGACCTGTCGGGCATCTACGGCATCGCCATCGCGGCCATCGGCATGCTGGCCACCACCGGCGTGGTGGTCAGTGTCGACGCCTACGGCCCGATCGCTGACAACGCGGGCGGCATCGCGGAGATGGCACACCTGCCGTCGGAGGTCCGGGAGGTGACCGATTCGCTCGACGCGCTGGGCAACACCACCGCGGCGGTGGCGAAGGGCTTCGCGGTCGGCTCTGCGGCGGTCACCGCGCTGGCGTTGTTCAAGGCTTTCCAGCAGGCGGTGGAGAGCGGCGGCCAGACGCTCGACCTGAACCTGGGTGACGTGTGGGTCTTCGCCGGGGTGTTCCTGGGGGCCATGCTGCCGTTCCTGTTCGCCGCCCTCACCATCGACGCGGTCGGCCGGGCCGCGAACCGCATGATCGAGGAGGTCCGCCGCCAGTTCCGCGACATCCCCGGCCTTCGCGAGGGGAAGGAGGGTGTGGTGCCCGACTACGCGAGCTGCGTGACCATCTCGACGGACGCCGCGCTGAAGGAGATGCTGCTGCCCGGCGCGCTGGCGATCGTGATCCCCCTAGTGCTCGGCTTCGTGAGCATCGACGCTCTCGGGGGCTTCCTCGCCGGGGCACTGGTGTCGGGCTTCGCGCTGGCCATCTTCATGGCGAACGCCGGCGGCGCGTGGGACAACGCCAAGAAGCACATCGAGGCCGGTAGCCACGGCGGCAAGGGCTCCGACTCGCACAAGGCGGCCGTGGTGGGCGACACCGTGGGCGACCCGTTCAAGGACACCTCGGGCCCGTCCATGAACATCCTCATCAAGGTCATGACCATCGTGGCCCTGGTCTTCGTGCCCGCCTTCCTCTGAGCCGGCAACCGTCGCTCCACACTCCAGGAGGTCCCGATGCCAGACCTGAGCCTGACCGACGACGAGGTGGCGCTGCTCGCGGAGCTGCTCGAGCAGACGCTGGCCGACATGCGCTACGAGATCGCGGACACCGACAACTCCCGGTTCCGCGACGAGGTGCGCGAGCGCTACTCGCGGATCGAAGCCATCGCCGCGAAGCTCGGGCGCCCGGCGGGAGGATGAGCCAGGCCTAGGTGCGCTGATGGAGCCGGAGCTGTTCGCGCTGTACGGCACCCTCATGAGCGGTGAGGGTGGCCAGGAGCGGCTCGGGCTCCAGGGCCGACTGCAGCCGCGTGGGCCGTGCGTGCTGGCGGGCACCCTCGTCGAGCTCGGCTGGTACCCGGGGCTGGTGCTCGAGCCCGCCGGCCGGGTCATCGGCGAGCTCGTCCGGGTCGCCGACGCGGGGGTGCTCGAGGTCCTCGACCGCTACGAGGGATTCGATCCCGCGTCCCCCGAGCGGTCGCTGTTCGTCCGCACCCGGCTCGTGACGGTCGAGCCGGGCGTCGAGGCGTGGGCCTACGTCTTCACCGGTGAGGTCCCGGACGGCAGGGTGATCGCGTCGGGTGACTGGCGGGCCCACCGGGCCGCTGGCCCGGTCGACCCGCCCGGTCCGGCCGACACCGGCGGGACGTGAGCGGCTGGTGGCGCCGGGTGATCGGCGCCGATCGCTGGGACGGGACCGCCGGGCGGCCCCGCTCCGCCAACGGGGCTTCGTCGTTCCACCTCGCCTGGCAGGTGCCTTCCGGCGAGTGGGTGGCGGCGGAGGCGACGCTCGAGGTCACCGTGGCCCCGTCGGTGGACGCCCTCTACTTCTGGGCGCTGCAGGTGACCTTCACCGAGGCCGGGCGCCACGGCGGTGCGGCGCACCTCGGTCTGCAGTGGCACCCCAGCCACCCTGGGCGCACCGCCATCAACTGGGGCGGCTACGGGGCCGGGGGAGGGGAGCTGGCCGGCAGCGATTCGCCCCTGCCGTCGGCGACCGGCAACCCCAACACCCGGGACTTCGCCTGGCACCCGGCCCGGCCCTACCGGTTGCGGATCCGGCGATCGGGCGAGCTGGCGCCGGGCGCACCGCCGGGGGCCACGAGCTGGCGGGGGGAGGTGGTGGACCTGGCAGGTGGTGGCCAGGTCACGGTGGTGCGGGAGTTGTTCGCGCCGGGGCGGCACCTCGCTGACGCGCTGGTCTGGTCCGAGGTGTTCGCCGACTGCGACGCGCCACCCACCGAGGTCCACTGGCGCGAGCTGGCGGTCATCGACGAGCGCGGGCGCACGGTGTCGGTGCCGGCGGTGAGGGTGAACTACCAGGCTGTCGCGGAGGGTGGTTGCTCGCAGACCGACAGCTCGGTGGAGGCGGGGGCGTTCGTCCAGCGGACCTCGACCCCGCGAGCCACTCCTCAGGGGGCGTTGCTGGCGGGGTCGCGCTCGTAGCGCCAGCCGCTCTCGAGCATCCAGAGGCGATGGCGCGCGCCGTCGACCACCGCGTCGGCGGTCTCGTAGCCGGCGTCGCCGTGGTAGAGGGCCACCACACCACCCTCGACCATCGCGAAGCGGGTGGCGAAGTGCTCGGCGGGCCGCGCGGCCAGCGCGCCGAGGACCTCGGTCACGGTGCGGTAGGGCCGGAGCTGCTCCAGGGTGATCCAGGTCGGCGGCGCCAGCTCGATCTCGAGAGCGTTGCGCCGGGCCATCGCCTCGGCGGGGGTGGTCCAGCAGTGCTCCTCGATCTCCCCGCCGTCGACCACGATCTCGGTGTCGGGGGCCCGGGTGGCGAAGAACCAGGTGGCGTAGCGGCGCATCCGGACCGGGGGCGGGGTCCAGTGTGAGAACCACACCAGCCCTTCCTCCTCGAGCACCAGGCCGGCTTCCTCCCGGGCTTCGCGCACCGCGGCCCGCCTGGCCGCGGTCTCGAGGTCGCCGGGGTGGCCGGCCACGTGGTCGGCTTCGTCGATCCGCCCGCCGGGCCACACCCACATCCCTCCCGCGAACGCCAGTGCCGAGTTGCGGCGCAGCATCAACGTCTCCAGCCCGCTCGGCCCGTCGCGTAGCGGCACGACGGTCGCCGCGGGGATGGTGGGGACGTCGGGGTCGGGCTCGGGCAGGGGCACGGGCGCGCTCACCGCTCGCCGCGGGAGCCGTAGCGGGCCAGCTCGCGATCGAGGTCCAGGGGCATCACTGGTGCCCGGCCCTCGTACGCGTCCCAGTCGCTGCGGGGGACGAGGTACATGATCTCGAACTCGTTGTCATCAGGATCGACACCGTAGAGCGACTTGCTGGTGCCGTGGTCGGATGCGCCCGCCAGCGCGCCCAGCTGCCGCAGCGTCGCCGCCGCGCCGGCGAGGTCCTCGATGGTGTCGACCTGCCAGGCGAGGTGGTAGAGGCCCACCGACCCGGGAGGGGGCGACGGCGCGGTGGGCCCCACCGCGAACAGGCCGAGGTCGTGGTGGTTGCCCGAGCCTGCGGCCCGCAGGAACGCGGCCCGGCCGGGGACCTGTTCCACCACCTCGAAGCCGAACGCCTCGCGGTAGAAGGCGACGCTGCGGTCCACGTCCCGCACGTAGAGCACCGCGTGGTTGAGACGCCTGACAGGGATCATCCCTCCATCCAACCGCGGGAGGGCCTTGTTCCATCCTGCCCCGGCTGTCATGATTCGGGAGAATGCCGTTCTCCCATCACGAGATCTCTGCTATCCCTGCCTGGCAGGCCCGGGCGCTCGACCGCTCGCTGTCGGAGGCGAGGGCTCGTTCGGTCGAGCGGCTCTCGCGCTTCGTTGCTGCCGCCCGTTCGCTCGCCACCGAGTCGGCCAGCGCCGCGTTCACCGTGCAGCAGGTCGTCGAACGCTCCGGGCAGTCGCTCAAGAGCTTCTACCGACTCTTCGACGGCAAGGACGATCTCTTGCTGGCGCTGCTGGAGGAAGATTGCGCGGTCGGCGCCCTCTTCCTCGCCGAGATGGTCGAGGCCCACGACGACCCCCTCGAGCGGGTTCGGGCGTGGGTCACCGGCCTGTTCGAACTGATGGCCGCCGGCGACGAGGGCTACGTCGGGGTCCTGGTGCGAGAGTACGGTCGGCTCTCGGAGGAGCGGCCCGACCAGATGGAACAAGCGGTCGCCCCGTTCCTCGACCTGTTGGTGGACCTGCTCGAGCGGGCGCAGGACAGCGGGGCGGCCCGAGCGCAGGACACCCGGCGGGACGCGACGCTGGTCTTCACGCTGGTGCTGCGCTGCATCCACGAGCTGGCGTTGGGCCGGGATCCCCGCCCGCCGGGCGAAGTCGCCGAGCACGTGTGGTCCTTCTGCTGGCACGGCATGTCGGCACCCAACGGCACGGCGAGGCGGAACCGGAGATGACGCTGCGCATCATCTCCGCGGACGACCACGTGATCGAGCCCGCCCACCTCTTCGAGGGCCGCCTGCCCGCCGCCCTCCAGCCGGATGCCCCGCGGATCGTCACCGCTGCGGACGGCACCGAGGCCTGGGAGTACGACGGGCAGCGCTACCCCCAGATCGGGCTCAACGCGGTGGTGGGCCGGCCCAAGGACCAGTGGAGCATGGATCCGGCCCGGTTCGACGAGATGCGCCGGGGCTGCTGGGACCCGGTGGCCCGGGTCGCCGACATGGACCTCGACGGCGTCGACGTCCAGCTCTGCTACCCCTCGCTCATCGCCGGGTTCGCGGGCACGGTCTTCCTCGGCAGCCGCGACCCGCGGCTCGGCGTGGCCTGCGTGCGGGCCTGGAACGACTGGCAGCTCGAGGAGTGGGTCGGGTCGAACCCCGAACGGTTCATCCCCCTGCAGCTGCCGTGGCTCGCCGATCCCGTGCTCGCCGCGCAGGAGGTGCGCGCCAACGCGGCCCGGGGCTTCAAGGCGGTGAGCTTCCTCGAGAACCCGGTCGATGTGGGCCTGCCCTCGCTGCACACCGACCACTGGGACCCGTTCCTCACGGCCTGCGAGGAGACCGGCACGGTGGTGTGCCTCCATTGCGCCTCGTCCGGCTGGTCGGCCTCGCGCTCGCCGGGAGCGCCTCTCGAGCTGCTCACCAGCCTGTTCCCGGTGAACGCGCTGGTCACCGCGGCCGACTGGCTGTGGTCCGGGGTGCCCGTGCGCTTCCCGGACCTGAAGATCTGCCTGGCCGAGAGCGGCATCGACTGGGTGCCGATGCTGATCCACCGCCTCGACTACGTGATGGACCACTCCGCCACCGGCGGCGGCGCCTGGGCCGACCGTGAGCACCGCCCCAGCGAGGTGCTCCGGCGCAACTTCTGGTTCTCCGTGATCGACCTCAACGCCAGCCTGGTGCTCCGGCACGAGATCGGCGTGGAGCACATCGTGCTGGAGAGCGACTACCCGCACGCCGACTCCACCTGGCCGGAGACCCGCACCCGGGCCGAGCAGGCCCTCGCGCCGCTCCCGGTGGAGGAGGCGGAGATGATCGCGTGGCGCAACGCCAGCCGTCTGTTCCGCCACGAGCTCCCGACCTCGACCCGGAAGGCGGCGTGATGCTCGACCTGCTGATTCGTGGCGGCACGGTGGTGGACGGCACCGGCTCACCCGGCCGGCTGGCGGACGTGGCGGTTCGTGGCGGGCGCGTGGTGGCGATCGGCGCACTCGGTGCCATCGGCGAACCGACCCGCCGCACCATCGACGCCACCGGGCTGGTGGTGGCGCCCGGGTTCGTCGACCTCCACACCCACTACGACGCCCAGCTGCTGTGGGACCCCACCGCCAGCCCGTCACCCTTGCACGGGGTCACCACGGTCTTCGGCGGCAACTGCGGCTTCGCGCTCGCACCCGCTGGCGCCGACCACGAGGGCTACCTGGCCCGGATGATGTCGCGGGTCGAGGGCATCCCCCTCACGGCCCTCGAAGCCGGGCTGGACTGGGAGTGGACCTCGTTCGGCGACTGGCTCGGCCGGCTGCCCGGCTCGATCGCGGTGAACGCCGGCTTCCTCGCTGCCCACTCGCCGATCCGGCGCGCGGTCATGGGCGACGACGCGGTGGGTCATCCGGCGAGCGCCGAGCAGATCGAGGCCATGGCCGCGCTGCTGCGGGAGGCGCTCGCCGCGGGCGCGTTGGGCTTGTCGACCTCGCGGGCGCCGACCCACCACGACGGCGAGGGCAACCCGGTGCCGTCGCGGGCCGCGACGGACGAGGAGGTTTTCCGGCTCTGCGACGTGGTGGGCGAGTTCCCCGGCACCCAGCTCGAGGCCATCGTGCCCGGTTGCATCAACGGCTTCAGCCCCGACGAGGTGACGTTCCTGTCCACCATGTCGGCCCGCGCCGACCGCCCCCTCAACTGGAACGTGCTCGGTGTGGGGCACAACGACGGCTGGCGGGAGCAGCTCGCGCTGTCGGACCGGGCGGCGGAGGCCGGCGGTCGGGTGGTGGCGCTCACCCTGCCGCAGGGGATGAAGCTGCGGCTGACGTTCCTGTCCGGCATGATCCTCGACGCTCTTCCCGGGTGGGCGGACCTGTTCGGGCTGCCGGTGGCCGAGCGGCTCGCCGCGCTGCGCGACCCGGCGACCCGCCGCCGCCTCGACGAGGGCGCGCGGTCGCCCGACGCGGGGGTCATCGGCGCGCTGGCCCGCTGGAAGTACCTGCGGGTGGTGGAGACCTTCTCGCCGGAGACCGCACCGTACGAGGGCCTCACGGTGGGCGAGATCGCCGAGCGGACCGGGGCGGAGCCCTTCGACGCGCTCTGTGACGTGGTGATCGCCGACGGACTGCGCACCGGGTTGTCGCCGGGCATGCTCCCCGAGAGCGACGAACTCTGGCGCACCCGGGCCGAGGTGTGGCGCGACCCGCGCACCGTGGTGGGCGCCTCCGACGCCGGCGCCCACCTGGACATGATGTGTGGGGCGACCTACAGCTCGTTCCTGGTCGGCGAAGCCGTGCGCGACCGCGAGCTGCTCACCATGGAGGAGGCGGTCCACCAGCTCACCGCGGTGCCTGCCCGCCTGTACGGCCTCGTGGACCGGGGGGTCCTGGCCGAGGGCGTGCATGCGGACATCACCATCTTCGACCCCGCCACCGTCCGGCCGCGCCCGGAGCGCACCCGCGACGACCTGCCCGGCGGGGCCAGCCGGCTGGTCGCCGAGGCGGACGGCATCGAGCACGTGCTGGTCAACGGCGTCGAGATCGTGCGAGCCGGCGCCTTCACCGGTGCCACGCCCGGCACCGTGCTGCGCTCCGGCGAGGCCACTACCACCGTGACCGCCCGCCCGGCGGAGCCGTCCCGATGAACCCTGCTCGTCGCCCGGCGCGCGACCACCCGCGCCGCACCGGAAGCCCGGAGGACTGCACGTGACCTACGCACCGCCAGCTGTCAACCCCGACTCGCGGGAAGCGAACCCGTACCGGCCCGACGTGGCGGCCGACCCGCTGGCGTTCTACGACCAGCTCCGCACCCAGTGCCCGATCGCCAACATGGAAGGGGTGCCCTCCGGCACCCACATCATCAGCCGCTACGAGGACGTCAAGTTCGCGCTCCGGCACCCGGAGATCTTCTCCTCGGACGTGGTGGCGGTGGACATCGGCCAGGACCGGCCGCTGATCCCGCTGCAGATCGACCCGCCGGGCCACGCCAAGTACCGCCGCCTGATGGACCCCCAGCTCGGCCCCAAGGAGATCGCCTACCTCGAGTCCGACACCCGGGCGCTGGTGAACGACATCGTCGACCGCTTCATCGGTCGCGGCAGTTGCGACTTCCACGCCGAGTTCTCGGTGCCGTTCCCCTGCACGGTGTTCCTCCAGCTCACCGGCCTGCCGCTCGACGACCTCGAGCGGTTCCTGACCTGGAAGGACAACATCATCCGCCCCGATGTGCCCCTCGGCGACACGCAGGCCGCTCAGGAGGTGCGCTACGCGACCGGCCGGGCGATGTACGAGTACTTCGAGGGCGTCATCGAGGACAGGCTCGCCAACCCCGGCGAGGACGTGATCTCGCGCTTCGTGCACGGCGACCTCGAGGGCCGGACCCTCAGCCGGGAGGAGATCGCCGATGTGCTGTACCTGTTCATCCTCGGCGGGCTCGACACCGTCACCTCGACCCTCGACTGCAGCATCGCTTACCTGGCGCAGAACCCGTCGCATCGCCGGGCGCTGGTCGAGGACCCCACGCTCGTGCCGGCCGCGGTGGAGGAGCTGCTGCGGTTGCACACCCCGGTCATGCAGGTGATGCGGGTCGTCAAGCAGGAGCACGAGATGCACGGGGTCAGGATGCTGCCTGGTGATCACGTGATCGTCATGCTCGGTGCGGCCGACACAGACCCGGAGGAGTTCGGGCAGACGGCCGGTGACCTGCACGTCGGGCGCGACGCCAACCGCCACTTCGCCTTCGGGGGAGGTCCGCACCGCTGCCTCGGCTCGCACCTCGCCCGCCTCGAGTTGCGGGTCGCGCTCGAGGAGCTGCACCGACGGATCCCGGACTACGCCGTGGCCGAGGGGGCCGAGCTGTACTACTCGCCGGGGATCCGCGAGATCGCGTCGCTGCCACTCGTGTTCGAGCCGGGTCCCACGCTGGTAGGAGCTGCATCGTGAAGATCCACTTCGAGGCGTCCGCCTGCGTCGGTCATGGCCGCTGCTACGCCCTGGCCCCGGAGGTCTACGACGCCGACGACCAAGGACACTGCATCGTGAAGTTCGAGGTCGTGCCGCCCGAACTGGAGGCGCAGGCCCGGGCCGGCGCGGCGAACTGCCCCGAGGCCGCGCTCGCGGTGGAGGACGGACTCAGCGGCGGCGCCCGGGCCGCGTCCGCCAGGCCGTCTGGGTGATCGTGCCCGGCCGCCGCCGCTCCCGGCGGGCCACCGCCTCGCGGCGCGCCCCGGCTTCCTGCGCCTCCCGGCGGAGCGCCGCGTAGCGGGCCAGGCGGGCCGGGTCCAACGAGCCCGCCTCCGCGGCGGCTCGCACGGCGCAGCCGGGTTCGCGCTCGTGCCCGCAGTCGCGGAACCGGCATCCCGAGGCGAGCTCCTCGATGTCGGGGAAGGCGAGCGCCAGGCCCTCCTCGGCCTCCCACAGGCCGAGTCCCCGCAGCCCCGGCGTGTCGATGAGCACCCCGCCGGTGGGTACGAGGAGCAGGTCGCGGGTGACGGTGGTGTGACGGCCCTTCGCGTCACCGGCTCGCACGCCTCGCGTCGCCTGCACCTCCTCGCCCACCAGTCGGTTGGTGAGGGTGGACTTGCCCGCCCCGGACTCCCCGAGCATCACCGCGGTGCGGTTCGGGCGGAGCACCTCCCGGATGGGGTCGAGCCCGGTGCCCCGGTGCGCGCTGACCGCCAGGACCTCGACGCCCGGCGCCAGGGCTGCCAGCGCCTCGAGTGCGGGGCTCGGGTCGTCCACCAGGTCGGTCTTCGTCGCCACCACGGTGGGTTGCGCGCCGCCCTCCCAGGCGAGCACGAGCGTGCGTTCCAGCCGGCCGCCGCGCAGCGGCCGATCGAGGCCGTGCACCGCCAGCACCGAGTCGACGTTCGTCGCCAGCACCTGCTCGCGCTGGCCGTGCGCGTCGACGCGGGTTACGGCCGAGAAACGGGGGAGCACCCCGGCGATGGTGCCGGGGCCGCCGGCGTCCGCAGGCGCGACCGCCACCCAGTCGCCGGTGGTGGGCATGCGCTCCGCGCCGTCGCTCCAGCCGGCGGCGCGTGCGGGGGCCGTGAACGTGCCCGAGGCCGCCTGCAGGAGGACCCGCCCCCGGTCGGCCCGCACCACCCGCGCCGCGATGGTCCCCCGAGGCGCGCTGGCCCACCAGCGCTCCACGCGCTCGTCCCATCCCCAGGCGTGGAGAGGGTGGCGCTCCCCGGCACCCGCGCCGGCCATCGAGCTAGTTTGCTCCAACCCGGAACGGAGCGGACATCCAGTGGACGAGCCACCTGACATGCGAGGCAAGGTCGTGCTCATCACGGGCGGGAACTCCGGCATCGGTCGGGTCGCGGCGGTGGAGCTGGCCCGGCTGGGCGCGACGGTGCTCATCACGGCCCGGGACGAGGCGAAGGGAGCCGACGCGTTGGCCGAGGTGCGCCGCCGGTCAGGTCGCGAGGACGCCGCGGTCCTGCCGCTCGATCTCGGCGACCTGCGCTCGGTGCGCGCCCTGGCGGAGCGGGTGCTCGGTGGCTATGACCGTCTCGACGTCCTGGTCAACAACGCCGGTGGGGTGCTCTCGGAGCGGACGCTCACCGCTGACGGCTTCGAGGCCACGTTCGGGGTCAACCACCTCGGCCACTTCCTGCTCACGGAGCTGCTGGTCGGCCGCCTGAGGCGCTCGGCGCCGGCGCGGATCGTGAACGTGTCGTCGGTGGCCCACCGCTTCGTCGTCGCCGGGTTCTCCTTCGCCGATCCACAGTTCGAGCGCCGGCGGTACCGGGGCGTGGCGGCCTACAACCAGTCCAAGCTGGCCAACATCCTGTTCACCATGGAGCTGGCGCGGCGCCTGACCGGCACGGGGGTCACCGCCAACGCGATGCACCCTGGCGCGGTGGCCACCGGCTTCGGGTCCGCCGAGGACACCAAGGGGATCGAGCGGGTGGCCATGGTGCTCGGCCGGCCGTTCCTGATCAGCCCGGAGCGGGGAGCCCGCACGCTCGTCTACCTGGCGTCGTCGTCCGCGGTCGCCGGGGTGACTGGTGGCTACTTCGTGCGCTGTCGCATGCACACGCCGAGCCGGGCGGCGCGCGATCCCGGGGCGGCGCGCCGGCTGTGGGAGCTGAGCGAGCAGTTGCTCGAGCAGGCCGGCGCCGGACGCTGAACCGGCCCGACCACCCCGGGCGGTTCCCGCTCCCGGAGGTGATCACGCCAGTCCCGCGAGCCGCAGCATGGAGGGGGGCACGCCGTCGTCGCCCGCAGCCAGCATCGCGGCCCGCTCGACGTTGACCGCGTCGAGGTGGCGCTCGGCCCACCGGTCCCAGGGTCCCGGTGGCACGCGCGACGGGTCGCCGCCCGCTTCGACGCAGGAGTAGAGGTAGGCCTGCAGGGCCAACACGTCGTCGGCTCCGCCCACTGGGCCGATGCCGGGCACGATGGTGGTGGCGAGGCCGACCAGCTCGCCGAGCGCGTCGGCCCAGGCTTCGGGGTCACCGTCGAACGCGTTGGGGGTGACCCCGAAGCTGCACATCGCTCCGGCGAAGAGGACGTCGGTCGCGGGGATCAGGGCGACGAGGTTCTCGCGCTGTTCGCCTGCGGTGGGCAGCGCGCACACCGTCGGTGAGAGCCACGCCGCGGTATCGACGGTGTGGGACACCGGGCGGGTGGCGAAGTCGTCGTCGAAGGCCTGCGCGTGGTCGGGGTAGAGGGCCCGGTAGACCGCGGGGTTCGCCGGCTGGTCGAGCAGGGCGCTGGTCTGGCGGCGGCCGTAGCGGGCGGCCATCCAGAACACCGAGGACCCACCGGTGAACTCCACGTGGCTGCTCGTGTAGACCACGCGCCGGACCGGCAGCTGGTTGGCGGCCATCTCCTCGGCCAGTGGCGCGGCGAGCGCCGGTGCCAGCAGGCAGTCGAGCAGGGTCACCCCGTCGTCGTCGACGATCACTCCGGCGTTGGTGTGCCCGTGACCGGAGGGTTCACTCAGCCACGCGTGCACCCCCGGCGCGAGCTGCTGCAGTCGACCCCCCATGGGTGCGCACGCTACCGGCGACTACCCACCCGTTGAACCGTTCATGAGAGCGGGGCTGGGGGCCGCGGATCGGTGAGCAGTTCGGGGAGAAGGGGCCGCCGGTAAGCTGCCGGCCCGTGGCCAACCGGAAGAAGACCCAGAAGAAGCGCAAGCCGAGCCGGCCGCTCCCGAAGGTGGGATCGCCGAAGGACGACGCCTACCGGCTCGAGCACAGTCGCCAGGACCTGGTCGACTTCGGTTTGGCCGATCCCAAGCGAGGGCCGGTCAACTGGATCATCGTGGCAGTGATCGTGGTCCTCCTCGGCCTGGGCTGCCTCGCGCTCATCATGTTCACCTGACGGCTCACGCAGTGGTGGCGATGCCCCCGTCGACCGGGATCACGGCCCCTGTCAGGTAGGAGCCTGCCTTCGAGCTGAGGAAGATCGCGGTGCCGGCCATGTCGTCGGGCTCGCCGATGCGCCCGAGCGGGCACTGGGCCCGGATCACGTCGCCGAAGGCGTCGAGGGTGGCGGCCATCATCTTGCTCTCGAAGGGTCCGGGGGCGATGGCATTGACCGTGATGTGATCCCGGGCCAGGCGCTTGGCCAGCACCCGGGTGAGGTGGTGCACCGCGGCCTTGCTGGTCGAGTACGAGTACGTCTCGAACTCGGGCACCCGGAGGCCGTCGATGGAGCCGATGTTGATCACCCGGGCGGGATCGGTAGGAGAGCCGGCCGTGGCGAGGCTCGGGACGAGCGCCCGCGTCAGGTGGAACACGCCCTTGACGTTCAGGTCGAGCACCCGGTCCCAGGCCGAGTCGGGGAACTCGGCGAGCGGCGCGCCCCAGTTCGCGCCGGCGTTGTTGACCAGGATGCCGAGCGAACCGTCGAAGTGGCTGCTCACCTCGGCGGCGAGCCGGCGGCACTCGTCCGCTGTAGACAGGTCGGCCGGCATCGCCACGCACTCGCCGATCCGGCCGAGCTCCTCGGCCACCTGGGCGCACACGTCGGCCTTGCGCGAGGAGATGACCACCCGGGCGCCCGCCTCGACGAACCCGCGGGCGATCATCAGGCCGATGCCTCGGCTGCCACCGGTGACGAGCGCGGTCTTGCCGTGGATGGAGAACAGGTCGGCAGCAGGCATGTTCACCCCGGTGGGAGGTTGATGAGCAGGTGGTCGTGGACGTCGCCGTAGAATCGCGGCAGCAGCATCCGCTCGGTGAACCGCCACTCGCCCAGCCCCGCTGGGCCGGCGCCTTCCCGGCGCTCGAAGCGGTCCCGGTAGCGGCCGGCGGCGATCGGTTGGAGGGCCACGGCCGGGGTCTGCTGCAGCACGGTGAAATACGAGCGAGCGTGAGCGGTCGCCGCTCCGGCTTCGAGCTCGACGATGACGTTGGTGGTGACGTGGAGGGTGCGGGGCGTGCCGTCGTCGTGCAGGCGGGTGGTGGCCCGGTAGAGGGCGGTCACCGCCTCGGCTCCCTCGGCCAGCACGGTGCCGTCCTCGAGTACGATCCGCCCCTGCCCGAACAGTTCACCCAAGCCCTCGAAGTCGCCTTCGTCGATGAGCTGCGCGTAGCGGTGGATCAGGGCCTCGATCCGGCGATGGTCGTCGGGAGATGCTGGGCGGTCGCGCACGGGCCCGCAGGCTACGGGACGTGCCGGGAGCGAACCAGCACCGCCCCCAGGACGGCCGGGCGGGCACCGGCGGGACCACTGCGTCCAAGCAGATGCAGGCGTATGCTGACGGGCGCATCGCAGCGGCGCCGGTGGCGGACCGGGACCACGGGTGGGTGGGAAGACGACGCGGGACCGCTCCCACCGGTTCGACGAGGTAGCGCGTGAACGGGAGTCCGATGGCTGAGGATCCGCCCCGGCGGGGGCAGGTGGCGCCGCAGCACCAGCGCGCGGGCTCGGACCTCACGCTGGCTCGCCACATCAGCCGGGTGGCGGCCATCTTCGACGCGGTGCCGGTCGGCGTCGGGGTCTGGTCGGTCGACGGGGAGCTCCTGCACCCCAACCCGGTGTTCTGCGACCTGTTGCAGATCTGCCGTGACGAGCTGGTGGGCCAGCCGTTCGAAGCGTTCATCGAGCCGAAGCGGGCGCCGGACGTGCGCCAGTTCGTCGAGGACCTCTGGCGGGGGGAGCGGAACCACTTCGCCTGCGACCTGCGCTGCCGCGGGGTCGACGGTGCCGACCGGTGGATGCGGGCCTTCGTCACCGCCGTGTACGGGCCTGCGGCGCGGCCGGCGTACCTGCTGTCGCAGATCTTCGACTTCGCGGACAGCCGGATCCACACCTCTGCGGGCGAGCGGATGGCCAGCGAGGCCCCCGTGATGCTCTGGCTCACCGACGAGACCGGCGTGCCTCGGGTCGGGAACCGCAAGACCTACGAGTTCCTCGGCGAGCCGGCCCTCGGCGGCGAGCTGCGGCGGAGCGTCTTCGAGCGCACCCATCCCGGTGACTACGCCCGCCTCGCCGAGCAGATCCGCGAGCGGGTGCGCTCGTTGAGGCCGCTCGACGTCGTGGCCCGGTCCCGGCGAGCCGACAGCACCTGGCGGGCCCTCCACCACCGGGCCGAACCAGTGTTCGCGCCCGACGGTCGGTTCACCGGCTATGCCGGCGTGAGCCTCGATGTGACCGAGCAGGAGCGGCTGCGGGCGGAGCTGGCCGAGACCCGTCGCCTGTTCCGCTCCATCACCGAAGCCGGGCCGGTCGCCGTGGCTCGCCTCGACCGGCACGGTCGCATCACCTACGCCAACTCCCGCTGGGGGGAGGTCCTCGACGACCCCGATGTGCAGTTGCTCGGTCTGAGCTGGCAGGGCCTGCTCGCGCCCGAGCTGCTCCGCGAGCTGATCGAGCAGGGTCGGTCCGCAGCCGAGACCGGCACGCCGTTCGAGCGCCGGGTCTCCAAGCTCGACTCGGGGGTGTTCGTGCTCGACCCCGGGAGCGACCTGTCGGGGGCCCGATCGTGGGCAGTGCTGCGAGTGGTGCCGGTGTTCGACGACGCGGGCCGGCGGGACGGGTGGATCGCGACCTTCACCGACATCTCGGCGGAGATGGCGGCGGACTCCCGTGCTGATCGCCTGGCGCACGTGCTCGACGCCGGATCGGACTTCCTCATGATCGCCGAGCGCAGCGGGGCCATCACCTACGTGAACAACGCCGCCCAGGACGTCCTGGGGATCAGCGCCTTCGATCCCCGCTCGGGGTCGGAGACACCCGACTTCCTCACCGATGTGTTCGACGGCGACTCGCTCGAGCTGTACCACGAGGTGATCGAGCCGGTGCTCGCGGGGGAGGGGCTCTGGCGGGGCGAGCTGGCCTTCCGCTCCCGGGAGGGCACCACCATCCCGGTGTCCGCGCTGATCCTCGCCCACCGCAACGAGTACGGGCGGGTCGAGTCGGTGTCCGCCGTGGCCCGCGACATCAGCGACCTGAAGATGGCGCAGAGCCAGCTGCGTGAGCTGGCCACCCATGACTACCTCACGGGCATGCCTAACCGGGTGTTGCTCTACGATCGGTTGGAGCAGGCGCTGAACCGTTACCACCGCTACGGTCAACCTGTGGCGCTGCTCTACCTCGATCTCGATCGCTTCAAGCCGGTCAACGACGACTACGGCCACCACGTCGGCGACCAGGTCCTGCAGAAGATCGCGGACCGCATCAACCGCGTGGTGCGCGACACCGATACCGCGGCTCGCATCGGTGGAGACGAGTTCTGCGTGCTCGTGGAGGGACTCGACGATCCCGACGGCCTGCGAGCGGTCGCCGACCGGCTGATCGAGGCCCTGGACGAGCCGATCATCGTCGGGGGGGCCGAGGCGCACGTGGGGTGCTCGATAGGTCTGGTGTCGGTCGACGACAGCTGCGCGGACGCGGATGCACTGATGGCCCTGGCCGACGCCGCGATGTACCGGGCGAAGGCCGCGGGGCGAGGCTGCTGCGTCGTCTACGAGCCGGGTGGCTCGCCGTGACGGGGGCGGGATCGTGGCCGGGTGGGCCGATCACCGCGCTGCACCACGTGTCGCTGACGGTGTCCGATCTCGACCGCTCCGTGCCGTGGTACCAGGAGACACTCGGTCTCAACGTCGTGGGTGACCAGCACCACGACGAGGGTCGCACGGTGGTGCTGGCGGCCACGAACGGGACGTTCACCCTGCTGCTGCAGGAGCACAAGGCGCACGAGGGTGCGTCCTTCAGCGAGTTCCGACCGGGCCTCGACCACCTGTCGTTCCGCCTCGCCGACGTCGAGGCACTCGAGTGTTGGCGGGCCCGGCTGGATCAGCTCGGGGTGGATCACCAGCCGGTGCGCCACGAGCCTTTCGGCTCGGTGCTGATCTTCCGTGACCCGGACCGCATCCAGCTCGAGCTGTTCGTCGACCCCGCCACCTGACCTCCTCCCTGACCTCTTCCCTGAACCCATCCCCCCCATCCCCGAACTGTTCATCCAGGCGCGCCGCGAAGCCGCGTCTTGATGAACAGCTCGCAGAATGGGTGGTCGTGCACAGGCGGGCGGGTGAGGAGAGCGGGGTGACGGCGACCGGTAGCCTGAGCGCGTATGGCTGCGTACCGACCGCCGCTGCGGGACATCTTCTTCGTGCTCGACCACCTCGTGGACCTGCCGGCCCTCGCCGCCCTCGACGCGTTCACGAACGCCGATCCGGCCACCGTCAGAGGGGTGTTGGAGGAGAATGCCCGGTTCGTCAGTGAGGTCATCGCGCCGCTCAACCGTATCGGCGATCTCCAGGGCAGCGTGCACGACCCCACCACCAACACGGTGACCACCCCCGAGGGGTTCAAGGAGGCGTACCAGCGATACGTCGAGGCCGGTTGGGGTGGGGTGCCGTTCCCGACCCATTACGGCGGGGGTGGCTTCCCGTGGCTGGTGGGCATCGCCATGCAGGAGCTCCTCAGCTCGGCCAACATGTCGTTCTCCATGGCGCCGTTGCTCACCCAGGGCGCCATCGACCTGCTCTCCCATCACGGCAGCGAGGAGCAGAAGGAGGTCTTCCTCCCCAAGATGGTGACCGGCGAGTGGACCGGCACCATGAACCTCACCGAGCCCCAGGCAGGCTCCGACGTCGGTGCGGTGCGCACCAGGGCGGTGCGCCAGGACGACGGCACCTATCGCATCACCGGCACGAAGATCTTCATCACGTTCGGCGAGCACGACCTGGCCGACAACATCGTGCATCTCGTGTTGGCCCGTACCCCTGACGCCCCTCCGGGCACGAAGGGCATCTCCTGCTTCATCGTCCCCAAGTACCTCGTGAACGACGACGGCTCGCTGGGGGAGCGCAACGACGTCGCGTGCGTGTCGATCGAGCACAAGATGGGCATCAAGGCCAGCCCCACCTGCGTGATGTCCTACGGCGACCACGGTGGCGCGGTCGGCTACCTGGTCGGCGAGGAGAACCAGGGCATGCGCTACATGTTCACGATGATGAACAACGCCCGCCTGTCGGTGGGTCTCGAAGGGCTCGCCATCGGGGAGCGGGCGTGGCAGGACGCCCTCGAGTACGCGCAGCAGCGCCGCCAGGGGCGTGCGCCGGGCGCACCCCCGGGGGAGATGTCGCTGATCGTCGAGCACCCCGACGTGCGCCGGATGCTGCTCACCATGAAGGCGTCGGTCGAGGCGATGCGCAACATCGTCTACGTGTGCGCCGAGGCGGTCGATCGATCCACCCATCACCCCGACGAGTCGGTGCGGGCCGCGAGCAAGGAGCTGCTCGACCTGCTCATCCCCGTGGCCAAGGCCTGGTCCACCGACACCGGCATCGAGGTCACGTCACTGGCGATCCAGGTCTACGGGGGGATGGGCTACATCGAGGAGTCCGGAGTCCCGCAGCACTTCCGCGACGCGCGGATCACCGCGATCTACGAGGGCACCAACGGCATCCAGGCCATGGACCTCGTCGGCCGCAAGCTCCCCATGCGTGACGGCCGAGCGGTCGCCGACTACTTCGAGCTGATCGCCTCCATCGATCCCGCCCTGGAGAAGGCCGGTGACGAGCTGTCCGCGACCCGCGCCGCGCTGGGAGGCGCGCTGGACACGGTGGCCGAAACGACCCGGTGGCTGATGGAGCGAGGCTTCGCCGAGCCACGGGACGCCCTGGCTGGTGCCACCCCGTTCCTGCGGATGTTCTCCCTGCTGACCGCGGGCTGGCTGATGGCCCGCCAGGCGCTCGCCGCTCGTGACGCGCAGCAGGAAGCGAGCGGGCAGGAGCTGGAGTTCCTCCGGGCCAAGGTGACGACCGCCCGCTTCTTCTGCGAGCAGATCCTGCCGGCGGTCGACGGGCTGCGAGCGGCGGTGACCGCCGGTCACGAGCAGCTCTTCGCCGTGAGCCCCGAGGCGATCTCGGGGTGAACGTGGGCCACGCTGCCGCACTCGTCGGGTCGATCCCGAGTCCCGGTTCCAACCGGTTGGGCCCACTGCACGCCTACGGGTTGATGATTGCCCTGGGCGTGCTCGCCGCCATCGAGCTCGCCGCCCGGCGGTGGGCCAAGCGTGGCGGTGACCCCAACGACATGTGGGCGATCGCGGTGTGGGCGGTACCCGCCGGCTTGGTGGGTGCCCGCCTCTACCACGTGATCACCGACTGGAAGACCTACTTCCCCGACCGGCCGCTCGATGCCCTCGCGATCTGGCAGGGCGGGCTCGGGATCCCCGGAGGCATCATCTGCGGTGTCGCCGTCGGCGTGTACGTGGGTCGCCGGAAGGGCATCCGGCTGCCCGTCGGTCTCGACACCGTCGCGCCGGCGCTGCCGCTCGCCCAAGCGATCGGCCGGGTGGGGAACTGGTTCAACCAGGAGGTCTTCGGCCGGCCCTCCGACCTGCCGTGGGGGCTCGAGATCGACCCCGCGCACCGCCCGGCGCGCTACGCCCACGCGGCGACGTTCCATCCGACCTTCCTCTACGAGGCGCTTTGGAACCTGGCGCTGGTCGGGGTGCTGGTCTGGCTCGACCGCAAGCGGATCCTGCGGCCGGGCGACCTGTTCGTGGTCTACGTCGGGGGCTACGGGCTCGGCCGGCTGTGGGTCGAATCGCTGCGCAGCGACGAAGCCAGCCTGCTGCTGGGGGTGCGGGTGAACATCTGGATGAGCCTGCTCGCCATCGTGGGCGCGGCAGTGGTGCTGGCGGTACGCGGCGTGAGGCGCCGGCCCGGCGACAGCGACGAGCCGTACCTGGGCACCGCCGCGGCCACCGGCGCGCCGGAGCGCTGAGTACCGCCCCGCGGGTCTCGACCATCCTGGACGCGATCGCCACCGGTCCAGCGAGGTCGGCGACGGTCAGTGGTGAGGGTGGGGCGCCAGTGGGGGGTCGCCGGGAAGATCGTCGTCGAGGTCCTCAGCGTCCCAGGCAACCTGACCGGCCAGCCGGTGGAGGTGGCTGCGTCCCCGCAGGGTGTTCTCCAACCGCTTGTGGGGGTGCCACTCGGGGAGATCCCGGGTCGGGCCGGTTATCGGCTGCTCGGCGAGCTCGCGGCGCAGCTCGTGCACGTCGTAGGAGATGGCATAGAGCAAGGTTCGCTCCAGCAGGTACTCGTGGCCGAACAACTCCGGGTAGTACTCGGCCAGCCAGTAGGGCACCAGTCGATAGTCCTCCACCCGGGTGACCCGGGCGTAGTCCTCGGCGACGTGCCAGGCGGGATGGGCGCAGAACCGCAGGAACACGTCGAGGTCCACGTCGGGGGGCGCGCCCCGGGCCCATTCGAGATCGAGCAGGCCGGTCACGGTGAACCCGTCCCACAGGACGTTCTGGAAGTGCAGGTCGCCGTGGACGAGGGTGTCCGTGGTGTAGGGCTCGAGGGCCGGTGTGCTGGCGAGCACGAGATGCCGGGTGTCGGCGATGAGACCCCGGTCGACGCCTCGGGCCTGCTCCAGCTCGTCAAGGGCCTGCAGGAGGGGTTCGACGATCGGGATCCTGGTGGGGTCGAGCAACTGGGGCGCGTCGTCGAGCATTGCCAGCTCGGGCGGGCAGGGCACCGAGTGCAGTGCTCGCAGCATCGCGGCGAGTTGGCGCACTGCGTTCCGCCGCTCGAAGTCGTTCATCGTGGGCCAGGCCTTGGCCAGCATCTCGCCCGGCAGGCGCTCGGTGATCAGCCAGTCCGCGCCGAGCTGCCCCCCGTAGGCGATGATCTGCGGGTACTGCACCTCGGGCGGTAGCAGGGCGCCGAGGGTGGCCTCCCGGCGGAGGCGGCGGTTGGCCCGGCGGTTCACCCGGATCACGTACTGGTCCGCGAGCCACACCTCGTTGGTGACACTGCTGGCGCGCTGGAGCGGCACGTCGATGGCCAGACCGGCCTCACTCAAGGCCGCGCGGGCGCGGGCCAAGGCGAACGAGTCGCTCACCCGGTTTCCTCAGCGATGTCGAAGTGCACGAAACACTTCTCGGCGGACCCCCGACCGGTCTTGACCGTCCTGTGCCGTCTCACGTGCTCACAAGGCGTCCCACACCAGGCGCCCGGAAGGGTCTCCGTCGAGCAGGGAAGCTGGGCTGCGCTTGTCGATGTGCCCGATGAGACCGTTGTAGATGGAGTAACCGACCAGCTCCCGGAGCCGGCGGTCGAACCCCTTGACGATGCGGGGTGGGATGCCGAGCTGCTGGTTCTCCTGCTGGCGGATGAAGCCTGCGCAGTAGTTCATGGCGATCCCGACCCGGCGCTCGCTCGTACGGTTCGCGCCACCGCCGTGCCACAGGCTGCCGTGCCAGATGAGCACGCTGCCCTTGCGCATCTCGGCCGGGATGCTCGGGTAGTCCCGGCCGTAGTCGGGATCGTGGTCGCGCAGGTGCGAACCAGGGATGATGCGGGTGGCGCCGTTGGCCTCGGTGAAGTCCGTGAGCGCCCACATCGTGTTGCACACCACCGGCGGGTGGGGCTTCGGGATGGGGATGAGCTGGTCGTCCGCGTGGATCGGCTGCGCCGTCTCGCCCGGGCCGATCGAGATCGACGACAGCGACGAGACCAGACAGCCCCGGTCGAGCACCCCTTCGACGATCGGCAGCACGTTGTCGTGCACGGGGATCCGCTCGTAGAGCGGGCCGTGAACGAGCAGGTTGTAGATGCGGATCGTGCGACGCCCTTCGAAGCTGTTGTCGGCGGGCGCGACCTGCAGCTCGCGCTCGAGGCGGAGCAGGTCCTCGGCCAGCGCGTCCACGAGATCGGGCTCGATGGCGTCCTCGACGATCGTGTACCCCTCGGTGGCGATCCGGTCGAGGTGTGCGTGCCGCAGGGCAGGGTCCACCGCGCCATCGTAGGGGAGGGCCTGCCGGCGTGGCGTCCTCTCCCGGCGCCGCACCGCCGGCGGACAGCCGCGCAGCCGGTGCGGGACGCCCTAGCGTTGCGTGCCATGTCGTTCTATCAGCACCACATCAACTACCTCGACGGCACCCCCGCCGACCTCTCCGCGTTCAAGGGCAAGGCACTCCTGGTGGTGAACGTGGCTTCCAAGTGCGGGTTCACCTACCAGTACGAGGGCCTCGAGCGCCTCCATCAGCGGTTCGCGGATCGGGGCTTCGCCGTGCTCGGCTTCCCCTGCAACCAGTTCCTGGGCCAGGAGCCGGGCAGCCCGGAGGAGATCGCCACGTTCTGCCGCACCACCTACGGGGTCGACTTTCCCTTGTTCGAGAAGATCGAGGTCAACGGCGAGGGGAGGCACCCGATCTACGCCGAGCTGACGCAGCTGCCCGATGCCGAGGGCAAGGCCGGCGACGTGGGCTGGAACTTCGAGAAGTTCCTGCTCAGCCCGGAAGGCGAGGTGGTGGCCCGGTTCCGCACCGGCGTCGAGCCGGAGGCCCCGGAGGTCATCGAGGCGATCGAGGCCGTCCTGCCGTCGTAGCTCGGGATCACCCCGAAGCTGCCCAGGCGGGCACCTGACCACGCTCCGGGCGTCCGTCCAGATACCCTCGATGCACGACATGAAGACTTTTGACGCACTGGGTGTTTCCCCAGACCTCGTCGCCACGCTTCGAGAGCGTGGCATCGAACAACCGTTCCCCATTCAAGAGCTCACCATCCCGGATGCGCTGGCCGGCCGTGACGTGTGCGGTAAGGCGAAGACCGGCTCGGGCAAGACCCTGGCGTTCGGCCTCCCGATCCTCGAGCGGGTCAGCCGGGCCGAGCCTGGCCGGCCCCGAGCCCTGGTGCTCGTGCCCACCCGCGAGCTGGCGGGCCAGGTCCGCGACGAGCTGGCGCCGTTGGCGGCCCGCCGTGACCTGCGGGTGGAGGCCATCTACGGCGGCGCCCGGATGGAGCAGCAGGCCCGTGCCCTGACCGGTCGGGTGGACGTGGTGGTCGCCACTCCGGGGCGGATGATCGACTTCATCGGCCGCAAGCAGGTCCGCCTCGACGACGTCGCCCACGTGGTCATCGACGAGGCGGACCGCATGGCCGACATGGGGTTCCTGCCCCAGGTGGAGTGGATCCTGCGGCACATCCCCGGTGACCACCAGACGTTGCTGTTCTCCGCCACCCTCGACGGGGTGGTGGACACGTTGATCCAGCGCTACCAGCGGGAGCCGGCGATGCACGAGGTCGCCTCCGGTCAGGTGACCGTGGAGGAGATGGAGCATCGGTTCCTGCTGGTGCACGAGCTGGACAAGGTGAAGGTGGCGGCAGCCATCGCGGCCGGCGCGACCCGCACGATCATGTTCGTCAACACCAAGCGGGCGGCCGATCGCTTGGCCCGGTCCCTCTCCGCGGAGGGGGTGCGGGCTCGATCCATCCACGGTGACCTGCGCCAGCGTGAGCGGGAGCGGGCCCTCGGCGACTTCGCAGACGGCAAGCTCCCGGTGCTGGTCGCGACCGACGTCGCCGCTCGCGGCATCCATGTCGACGAGGTCGACGTGGTCGTGCACTACGACCCACCCGAGGAGCACAAGACCTACCTGCATCGTTCCGGGCGAACCGCCCGGGCGGGGGAGTCGGGCGTCGTGGTCACGCTGGTGCTGTGGAACCAGGAGCTCGAGGTCAAGCGGCTGATGCGCCGCCTCGGCATCGAGCAGCCGATCGTGGAGGTCTTCTCCAACGATCCCCGGCTCGCTGACCTGGCGAGTTGGGACCCGGCCGCGAACGCCGCCGTGGTCTGATTTCGCCCTGGTTTGCTCCAGAAGCAAGGCCATCCTGCCGACAGGACACCTGGCCGTCCCCGTGCGCGGGCTGGGGACATGTCGTCGATGGGACACCATGCATGAGTGCTGAAGGCAACGATCGGGACCCGAAGGCCCCTCGCACGTTGTTCTCCCTGGGCCGAGAGGGTTCGAAGAAGCGTCGGTCTCCCGCGGTGGAGGACGAGCAGCCTCCACCGCCTCCGGCCCCGCCGCCCTCGTCAGAGCTGCCCCCGCCGCCGCCGCCACCGCCGGGCACGCCGTCCTTCTGCGGTGAGTGCGGGACCGCGCTCGTCGCTGGCTCGGCGTTCTGCGGTGAGTGCGGCGCACCGGTCCCGCGCGGTCCGCTGGTCGAGGTCGCCGGCGCGGAGGCGGTCGAGGAGCCGGAGGAGACCGTGGAGGTCCCGGAGGCCGAGCTCGTCGAAGAGGAGGGGGAGGCGGTCGAGGCTGCCGGCGAGGTCGAACTGGTCGAAGAGATGTTCGACGCGGCTGCTGACGAGGACCTCGATGTCGACACGCCGCTGTCCGTGTTCGCTCCGCCCCCGCCGCCACCCCCGCCACCCCCACCCCCGCCACCTCCACCACCTCCACCACCTCCACCACCTCCACCACCTCCACCACCTGCGGTGGAGGATGACGGCTCGGTCGCGGGCGGGACGACCGAGGCGCCGGCCGAGGGCTCCGAGACGGAGCGGGACACCAGCGACGACACCGTCCCGGTCGCGGCGATGGCCGCGGTCGCCGCGGGCGCCGGGACGGCCGGAGCGGCTGGGGCCGCCGGGTCTCCGTCGTCCCCACCGGTGCCTGCCGGCGCGGGCACCAAGAGCAACAAGGGGGTGATGATCGGAGTCGGCGGCGCCGTCGTGCTCCTGTTGATCATCGTGGGCATCGTCGCGCTGGCCGGTGGCGGTGGTGGCGACAAGGACTCGACCGAGGCCGCCTCCTCGGAGGAGTCCACGACCACCACCCGGGCCGAGCGCTCGACCACCACCACGGCGGACCCGCCCTCGACCACGTCGTCGGTGGAGAGCACCACCACGAGCTCCTCGTCGACGACGTCGTCGACCAACACGACATCGACCACCGCCGCCGTCACCCTGCCACCCCAGACCATCATCGGGCCCCCGCCGACCAACCCCGGACCGACCGGTCCGGCCTTCCTGGTGTTCAGCGGAGGCTCCTGCCAGATCCCGAAGAACGGCTCGGCCACCATCGGGACGATGTCGAACGTCGGCGGCTCGGCGGGGACCTACTCCGCCTCCAGCCCGCAGCTCACCGTGCCCCAGGGCACCATCGCGGCGGGTTCGTCGATCCCGGTGACCGCCACGGCCGCGCCCGGGTACGAAGGGCCGACGACCATCACCTTCAGCGGGCCGGGCCTCTCGGGTACCACCATCAGCTGCCGCGTGCTGAACGGGTAGCGTCGCCGCCGTGGGTGGCCCGACCCCGGTGTCGAGCTCGGCGGAATACCTCCAGCAGGTCACGGCACACGCGGCACGACTCGGTCAGGGGAGCGACCAGCCTGCCGGCTCATCGTCCCCAGACCTGCTCGGCATCGCACACCAGGCCCTCCAGGAGCGGGATGCTCGACGGCGGGCCGGCGCGTTCTACACCCCGGCGCCGGTCGCCCTCAGGCTCGCCCGATTGGTCCTCGAGGACCTCGACCGGGCGGTGAGGGTGTGTGACCCGGCGTGCGGCGGGGGAGCGTTCCTGCTCGCCGCGGGCCGGGTCCTCGAGAGCCGCGGCCTGTCCCGGCGCCACATCGTCGAGGACCTGCTCTGGGGCGTCGACCTCGATCCCCGCTCGCTCGCGGTGGCGGAGCTGGCACTGGTCCGCTGGGCGGCCGAGGCGGGCGAGCGCGTCGAGCGGACGAACCTCGCCGTGGCCGACGGGCTGTGCCGAGGCCTCGACGCCTGGCCCGGGTCCGCGGAGCCCTTCGATGCCGTGCTCGGCAACCCGCCCTTCCAGAGCCAGCTCGCCAGTCGGACCGCCCGCACCGCCGAGCAGGCCGCGGCGTTGCGCCAGCGGCTCGGCGACGTGGCCAGCGGGTACGCCGACTCGTCGTCGTTGTTCCTCGCCACGGCGGTGGAGCTGGTCCGCGACGGGGGGCGGGTGGCGCTGGTGATGCCGGAGTCCTTCCTCGCGGCCCGCGATGCCCGCCCCGCACGCCGGTACGTGCTCCGCCACGCGGCGTTGCGGGGCCTGTGGCTGGCGGAGGGAGCCGTGTTCGACGCCTCGGTCCGGGTCTGCGCCCCGGTGCTCGAACGGCGCCCCCGTGGTGGGCAGCGGCCCGACGAACCGATCCGGCGGTGGGTCGGGACGGCGATGGAGCCGGTCGACCCGGCTCCGATTCCCCTCGGCGCCCTGGACACAGCTCCCACGTGGTCGGGGTTGATCGCCGACCGGCGCGGCGTGCCCCCGGTGGAGCTCGACACCCCCGGGCGGGGGCGGCTCGGGGACCTGGCCCGCGCCACCGCCGGGTTCCGGGCCCAGTACTACGGCATCGGCCCCCACGTGGTCGATGCCGGCGTCGGCGCGTCGGGGCCGCCGGCGGAGGGGCTGGCACCGCTCGTGACCGCAGGTGCGATCGACCCCCTGCGATGCCTGTGGGGGCAGCGACCGGTGCGCTTCGCCGGGCAGCGATGGACCGCACCGGTGGTGGACCTGGAGGCCCTGCGGCGAGCAGATCCCGACCTCGCACGCTGGGCGGACTCGGTGCTGGTGCCCAAGGTCGTGGTCGCCACCCAGACCCGGGTGCTCGAGGCAGCGGTCGATGAGACCGGCGGGTGGTGGCCGTCGGTGCCGGTGGTGGCGGTGACCGCGGACCCGGAGGACCTCTGGGCCGTGGCCGCGATCCTCCTGGCCCCTCCGGTGAGCGCGTGGGCCATGGCCAGGGTCGCCGGCGCCGCGCTGTCGGCCGACGCGGTGAAGCTCGCGGCCCGCGAGGTGCTGGAGATCCCCCTGCCGTCTCGTCGCCGCCCCTGGGAGCGGGCCGCGGCACTGCTACGGGACGGCGCGGCCGCGGCCTCCGTCGGCGACGGCTCACGCTGGCGGGCGCTGCTGGTGCGCGCCGGCGCGGTGATGACCGAGGCCTACGGCGCCGGGGAGCGCTGCCTGGCCTGGTGGGAAGCGCGGTTGCCGCCGTTCCGCTGAGCGGTCTCTCGGCTCGCGGCGCGCTCGCCTCGGGGTCGAGCCCGGGGTGCGAGGCCAGCGGGCGGGGTACGGTCGGCGGCCATGTCCCGGCCCGCATCCCACCCACCTGCCGGTGACCGGCTGCGCGCCCGGCTCGCCGCTGGGCAGACCGTCCTGATGCCCGGCGTGTGGGATCCGCTGTCGGCTCACCTGGCTCGCGCTGCCGGGTTCTCGACCGCGTTCCTGTCGGGCTACTGCGTGTCGGGGGCGCACCTCGGGGTTCCCGACATCGGCTTGCTGACCCAGACGGAGATGGCCGAGGTGGCCCGCCGCGTGTGCCGGGCGGCGCCGGAGCTGGCAGTGGTGGTGGACGCCGACACCGGCTATGGCGATCCGTCGAACACCATCCGCACCGTGGAGCTCTGGGAGGAGGCCGGCGCCGCCGGTATGTTCCTCGAGGACCAGCGCTGGCCCAAGCGCTGCGGCCACCTGGACGGCAAGCAGGTGGTGCCCCGCGACGAGTGGCTGGCCAAGCTGCGGGCCGCGATCGCCCACCGCGACGCGCTGCACGTGACCGCCCGCACCGACGCCCGGGCGCCGCTGGGGCTCGACGAAGCCATCGAGCGGGCTCGGATGGCCGCCGACCTGGGCGTGGACGCGGTGTTCGTGGAAGCCCCCCGGTCGATCACCGAGCTGGAGCGGATCGCCTCCGCTCTGGAGGGCAGCGTGCTGGTGGCCAACATGGTGGAAGGGGGCAAGACGCCGCTGCTCACCCCGGATGAGCTGCACGAGCTGGGCTTCGACCTCATCGTCTCGCCGCTCACCGGCCTCTTCTCGGCGGTGCGGGCGCTGCGCGACACCTTCGAGCAGTTGGCCGGCGCCGGGACCCTGCGGGACGACCTCGGGCGGTTGGCGACGTTCGACGAGTTCACCGCGCTGGTCGAGCTCGACCGCTGGGAGCGCGCCGGCGATCCCGCCCACGGGGATGGTGCACCCGCAGGCCCGTGATCGGGTCACCCGGCGGCGGGCCGTGATCCGACCACCCGGCAGCAGGCCGTGATCTGGTTACCCACCAGGAGACCGGCCCGGCTACGCTGTTCGCCGACATCAGGAGTGGCCCGGGCAACCGGGTCCGGCAACCTGGGGCGGACACCCAAGGTGCCTCCCACCCCGAGGGGTGGGGATGTGGCCAGAGGCGGCGTCGCCGCCAACGGCAACGAAATGTCCGGGCCTCGCCCGCTCGCCCCCGCGGTGTCCGACCCCCGAGCGACGGGAGAGATCGTTTGGCCGATGGTGCGCTTGACGAGGGCTTCGGCCGCGCGCCGATCAGCCCGGCGTCGCTGCCCGCCACCGGCGCGTGGCGGGTGGGGGACCCGGTGGGTCACCGGCGGTTCCTCACCCTCGCCACCGAGCGGCCGTTCGTGCTGGAGGGCGGCGGCAAGCTCCGGGGGATCACCGTCGCCTACGAGACCTGGGGGCAGCTCGACGCCGACGCCTCCAACGCGGTGCTGGTGTGCCACGCCCTCACCGGCGATTCGCACGCTGCCGGCCCCAGCGGGCACGGGCACCCCACGCCGGGTTGGTGGGACGACCTGATCGGTGCCGGCCGGGCTCTGGATACCGACCGGCTCTTCGTGGTCTGCGCCAACGTGCTCGGCGGGTGCCAGGGCACCACGGGCCCGTCGTCGATGGACCCCGCCACCGGGCGCCCCTACGGCTCGCGGTTCCCGGTGGTGTCGATCCGCGACATGGTGCGCACCCAGGCCGCGCTCGCGGACCACCTCGGGGTCGACCGGTGGCTGGCGGTGGTGGGCGGATCCATGGGGGGGATGCAGGTCCTCGAGTGGGGGGTGATGTACCCCGACCGGGTCCGCTCGCTGGTGCCCATCGCCACCTGCGCGGCGGCCACAGCACAACAGATCGCGTTCAGCAGCGTGCAGCGCAGCACCATCGCCCTGGACCCGAGATGGCGGGGTGGTGATTACTACGACGCCGCGCCGGGTGACGGTCCGCACCAGGGGCTCGCCATCGCACGGGAGCTGGCCCAGATCACCTATCGCAGCGACCTGGTCTTCGACGACCGCTTCGGGCGCAACGTGCTCGACCCGATGGATGACACCTTCACCCTGTGGCAGCGCTTCGACGTCGAGGGCTACCTCGACTACCACGGCGCCAAGTTGGTCCGCCGCTTCGACGCCAACTCCTATCTGGTGATCTGCAAGGCGATGGACCTGCACGACATCGGGCGAGGGCGCGGCGGGGTCGACGCGGCACTCCGCCGGGTCGTGGCCCCGACGCTCACGGTCAGCATCGACTCCGACTCCCTCTACTTCCCGTACCAGCAGGAGCAGATTCGTGACGCGCTGGCCGCCAACGGCACCCCGGTGGAGCACGCGATGGTCACGAGCGATCACGGCCACGATGCCTTCCTGCTGGAGACCGATCAAGTGGGTGACGCGCTGGTCGCCTTCCTCGAAGACGTGGAGAAACGACATGGCTGACGCTCCCGACGACCCTCGCCCGGGTCAACCGGGCCAGTTGGGCCAGCCGGGCGGGGAAGCGCGGCGCTCGCAGCTTCGCCCGGAGACGGTGGCCATCCGCGCCGGGCGGGACGACAACGACCGCGCCCTCGCCCCGATCCTCTGGGCCACCACCACCTTCGTGACGCCGACCGTGGAGGAGGGTCGGCGCTTGGCGACGATGGCTGGCTCGCACCGCTTCTACAGCCGCTACGGCAACCCCACGGTGAGGGGCTTCGAGGACGCGATCGCCGCGCTCGAAGGGGCCGAGGCAGCCCGCGCCTTCGCCTCCGGCATGGGGGCGCTGAGCGGGGTGGTGCTCGGGCTGTGCTCGGCGGGCGATCATGTGGTCGCCCAGCGCCAGCTCTACGCCGGTACCCAGCTGTTGCTGCAGTCGGTGTGCCCGCGGTTCGGCATCGAGGTCACCTTCGTCGATGCCACCGAGCCGGGTGCATTCGCCGCGGCCGTCCGGCCGGGTGAGACGGTGCTCGTCCTGGCCGAGACTCCTGCGAACCCCAGGCTCGATCTCGCCGATCTCGACGAGCTGGGCGCCATCGCCGGGCCGATCACGGTCGTCGACTCGACCTTCGCCACCCCGCTCGGCCAGCGGCCGCTCGACCACGGCGTCGACCTGGTGGTGCACTCGGCGACCAAGGCCATCGCCGGCCACAACGACGCCACCATCGGGGTGGTCGCCGGCGCGCGGGACCTCCTCGACTGGCTGTGGAGCTTCGCCGTGCTGCAGGGCGCGAACGCCTCGCCCTTCGACGCGATGAACGCCCTGCGGGGCCTGCGGACCCTCGGCGTGCGGCTCCGCCAGCAGACGGAGTCCGCTCACCGCTTGGCCGAGGTGCTCGAGCAGCACCCGCACGTGGCGGAGGTGCGCTACCCGGGGCTGGATTCGCATCCCCAGCGCGACCTGGCCAAGCGCCAGATGAACCTCGCTGGTGGCCTGCTCACGTTCGACCTGGCGGGTGGCCTGGACGCGGGGCGGACCTTCGTGGAGTCGGTGCGCATCGCTCAGCTCGCCTCCTCCCTCGGGGGGCCGGAGACGCTCGTGACCCATCCCGCGTCGACCACGCACGTGAGCCTCACCCCCGAGGAGCTGGCGGCCAACGGCATCGGTCCGGGCACCGTACGGGTCTCGGTCGGCCTCGAGCATCCCGATGACCTGGTGGCCGACGTCCTGCAGGCCCTCGATCGCATCGCCTGATCGCTCCCGCTCTGTTGCGGGAGTGAGTCGGTTCGCGGTTTCGAACTGGCATGTCAAACGCGTGCCATGGCACGCGTTTGACATGCCGGTTGCGTGGGGTTGGCCGGTTGGCTGGTTGGTTGGTCGGTCGGTCGGTCGGTGGTGACGGGGGCGGTGGAGGAGGACCGCTCAGCCGAAGAAGGCGCGCAGGGCCGCCTGGTTCTCGGGCGATCCGACGAGGCGTTCGAACTCGGCTTCCTCGCGTGAGCGGGCGGCGCGCACCGCGTCGAGGCGGGCACTCAGCATCAACGACTTGGTGGCCACCAGGGAACGCACCGGCATCGAGCCGATGCGGCGTGCCAGCGTCATCGCCTCGTCGAGCAGGTTGGCTCTCGGCACCGCCCGCCACGCGAGGCCGATGCGCACCGCGGTGTCCGCGTCGACCCAGGGCTCGGTGAACAGCAGGTGCGCGGCCTCCTGCCAGCCCACGGTGGCAGGAAGCAGCAGGCTGGCCGACGCTTCCGTGGTGACGCCGAGGCTCACGAACGGGGCCTTCAGGCGTGCCTCGCGCGCCATCAGCACCAGGTCGCAGTGCAGCAGCATGGTCAGCCCGATGCCCACGCCGACGCCGTTCACCGCGGCGATCAGCGGTTTGGGGAACGTCTCCAGCACCGGCATGAGCTGGCGGTAGCCCGGCTCCTCGCCGGTGGCGAAGGCGCTGGGGTCGGCCATCTCGGCGAGGTCCTGGCCGGCGGTGAACGCCCGCCCCTCGCCGGTGATCACCACGCAGCCGATGTCGGGGTCCTCGGCCGCGCCCGCCAGCGCATCCCGGCAGGCGAGCCACAGCGCCTGGTTGAAGGCGTTGAGCACCTCGGGGCGGTTGAGGGTGAGCAGGCGCACCCCCTCGCTGTCTCGGATCGTCACCACGTCGGTCGTCGAGGAGCTCATCGGGTCCTTCCTGTCGCCTGGTCGCCAGCCGGTCTCGGCGCCTGGGCCGGACGGATCATGGCGCTGGGCCGTTCGGCCCAGATTTGCCTACAGCTGCCGCCCTGCCCGGTCGATACCAAGGCCATGGTGGGATGCAACGGTTGTCACGCAACGATCACCGCGGCGGATCGCTTCTGTCCAGCCTGCGGCCTGCCCAACCGGCAGGCTCGGTTCCACCCGAAGTTCGGGCCGGCACCGGAGGAACCTCCGGGACCGCCGCCCCGTCCTGGCGCGCCACCCTCGGGTGTGCCGTACTGCCCCCGCTGCTGGGCCGAGGTGCGGCTCTCCCATCCCTTCTGCGGTTCGTGCGGGATGCCGCTCGACGACGTGCGAGCTCGAGCGGAACTGGCCCGCTTCGGTGGGGTGTGGCTCACCCACGGCCCGGACGGTCGTCCCCCCTACCGGTCACTGCGCTTCCTCACCGCCGTGGTGCGGGCGCTCGCGGGTGCCACCATGGTCGTGGCCCTGCTCGTGGCGAGCAGCTCGGTGCTCGGTCTGATCCAGCACCGCGACCGGTTCAGCTCGTTCCGGGTGGACCAGACCGATGCGGCCAGCTTCACCGGTCGCCTCCAATGGCTGATGGCGGCGCTCATCGTCGCCGACGCGCTCGCGTTCATCGTCTGGACGACGAGGGCGTACCGGAACCTGCCGCTGCTGGCCGTGAAGGGGCTCCGGATCCCGACCCGGTGGGCCTGGACGGTGTGGTTCGTGCCGTTCGGGAACCTCATCTGGGGCAAGGAGCTGGTGGATGACGTCTACCGGGCGAGTGATCCGTCGGCGCCGGTCCTGTCTCCTGGGTGGCGGCTGCGGACGGTGCCGATGCGTGTGCACTTGTGGTGGATCTCGGTGATGGCCTCCGGCGTGGTGCTGCTCACCGCGCACTGGATGTCGCCCTCCCCGGCGGGTGGAGCGGAGGTGGGTGGCGCGGCGCTGGGCCTGATCGCCGCGGCGCACTTCTCCATCGCCACCGCCGCGGTGCTCACGGCGCTCCTGGTGACCGAGGTGGCGACCCGCCAACGGCGGCGGGTCGCGCACCTCGGCGTCGCCGGGCAGGCCTCCCGCACCGTTGACCTGGCCAGCGTCGCGACGTCGCGCCGGTCGGGCCCCGAGCCCCGGTTCGAGAAGGTCCCGGTCCTGGTGCATGCCGACACTGGTTCCGTGGCCGGTCGCTACTAGGACTGTGCTGAGCAAGGCGCCTTCGTGGGGTGGAGGGCGGCCGTCGGTCGTGGGAGGGGCGTCGTGTCGTCGGAGGGCGAGCGGGTCGCGGTGCGGGCAGATCGAAGGGCCGGGTTGAGGTGT
>NZ_JACFSZ010000023.1 GCF_014805525.1 Rhabdothermincola sediminis
GGCATGAGTGGCCGGGACCCGGCCGACGGATCACCGAGGAGCGGCGTGGGCGGGTACCACCCGGAGGCCCCGGGCGGGCCGTACGGCTGGTAGGGGGCGAGAGCCGGGGCAGCCGCCCACCTGGCCCGCGACCGGCGCACCGCGGTCACCACGATCACGACCACCCCGACCACGGTGGACACCAGCCCGACGCCCATCGCTCCCACGATCCCCACGACGGATCCGACCTCGAAGACGGGACGGCCGATGGCCACCCGGTGGCCGCCGGCCCGGCTGCTGGCTCCCGACTCGCCGTAGGTCTCGACGGTGTAGCGGCCGGCGACCCGGGCCCGGAACTCGGCCATCGACCGCCCGTGCCGGCCACCCGCGGTGTACGTCTGGCTCGCTGAGGGACGCTCGAGGGGCACCACCCGGCCGCCCGGGTCGCGAATCACGACCTCGGGCTCCACCACCACGTACAGCGAGTCGCTCTCGACGTAGACCACCCAGTCCCCTTCGTCGAGCACCACGCCCGCCCTCGAGGGCACGTCGACCCGGTGGAAGTCGTCGGTGGGGTTCACCAGGCCCACGACCGTGGCTACGAACCACACCACGGCGATGGCCACCCCCACCGCGATGACCGCCCCGCCGATCCAGTAGCCCGCCGGCGACACCTTGCGGGGCCCGAGCGGACCGGCACCTTCCAGGGGTGGCGGCTGCGGCGGGAACGGGTCCATGGTCGGTCTTCCCGCTCACCCGCAGCCGAGCCGCCGGCCCACCAGCCGGAGCCGCTCCTCCGGCTGCACCACCGCCACCCGCACGTGGCCCGCGCCGGCCGCACCGTAGAAATCCCCCGGGCTGACCAGCGCCCCACCCTCCGTGGCCAGGCGCCGGGCGAGGCCCCAGGCATCGCCGCTGGGGGCAGGGGCCCAGAGGTAGAACCCTCCCGCCGGCAGGGGCACGTCGATGCTGACCGCCGCCAGGATCCCGGCGAACAGCTCGAGGCGCCGCCGGTATCGGTCCCGCTGCTCGTCCACGTGGCGGTCGTCGTCCCAGGCGGCGACCGCCGCGGCCTGTACAGGCCCCGGCACCATGAATCCCGCGTGCTTGCGCAGCTCGGCCAGGTACCCCACCAGCTCGGGGTCACCGGCATAAAAACCCGCTCGGGCCCCGGCCAGGTTCGACCGCTTCGACAGGGAGTGCACCGCGACCACCCCGTCGAGACCGTGCTCCAGGATGGTGCGGGGCGGGCCGTCCCAGGTGAACTCGACGTAGCACTCGTCGCTGAACACCGGCACCCCCTGTGCCCGCCCCCAGGCGGCGACCGCGCCGAGGTCGTCCAGCCCACCCGCCGGGTTGCCCGGCGTGTTGACCCAGAGGCACAGCGCCCGAGCCGCGTCCGCGGGGTCGACGGAGGACAGGTCGAGGCGGAACCGCTCGTCGACCCGGACGGGCACTGCCCGGGCCCCGGCCAGCAGTGCCCCCATCTCGTAGGTCGGGTAGCTCACTTCGGGGTACAGCACGGTGTCCCGATCGGGTGAACGCAGGCGCAGCCAGTGCGGCACCCCCGCCACCAGCTCCTTGGTGCCCACACACGCCGCGAGGTGAGCGGGGTCGAGGTCCACGCCCAGCCGGCGGCGCAGCCAGCCGGCGGCCGCGTCACGGTAAGCGGGGGTGCCGACCGACGGTGGGTAACCGCGCTCAGCACCCGACTCGGCCAGCGCGCGGACCACCACGGCCGCCGGCGGATCCGTGGGCGTGCCAACGGACAGGTCGACGCAGCCCCCGTCGTGGGCATCGGCCGACCGGCGCAGCTCGGCCAGCCGATCGTAGGGATACGGGGGCGGGGTGAAGCCCATGGGCCCTATTCCACTACGAACTCGTGCCAGCGGGTGGCGGAGGCTTCGTCGAGGCGGGCCCGGACCCGCACCCCTCCCTCACCCGCGGTCTCCACCAGCACCTCCCCTTCCCGGTGCAGCGACGCCAGCACGTCACCTCGGTCGTAGGGCACGACCAGCTCGTGGATGGTGGTCAAGGCCCGGAGGCGGTCGCCGATCGCCCGGAGCAGCGCGTCGATGCCCTCGCCGGTGCGAGCGGAGATCGCCACCGCCCCGGAGTGGGCCGCCACCAGCGCGCTGGCCGCACCCGGCGCGACGTCGGCCTTGTTGCAGGCCATCAGCTGCAGGATCGAGCCCGCACCGATCTCGGCCAGCACCTGCTCCACCGCGCGGATGTTGGCCTCCGGATCCGGGGCCGAGGCGTCGACCACGTGGACCAGCAGGTCAGCGTCCACCACCACATCGAGAGTGGACCGGAAGGCCTGCACGAGCTGGTGGGGCAGCTTGGTGATGAACCCCACGGTGTCGGTCAGCAGGACGGTCTCACCGCCGGGGAGGTGCAGCCGGCGGGTGGTGGCGTCGAGGGTGGCGAAGAGCCGGTCCTCGACCAGCACCCCGGCATCGGTGAGCCGGTTGAGCAACGTGGACTTGCCGGCGTTCGTGTAGCCGACGATGGCCACCAGGTGCAGGCTCGACCGTTGGCGGGCCTTGGCCTGGGTACGGCGGGTCCGGTCGATGCGGCGCAGGTCGGCTTCGAGCTTGTGCATCCGCCGCTCCAGGCGCCGGCGGTCGACCTCGAGCTGGGTCTCGCCGGGACCCCGGGTGCCGATGCCCGCCGCCTGCTGGCTGAGCGCCCGGCCCTTCCCCCGCAGGCGCGGCAGCCGGTATCGGAGTTGGGCCAGCTCGACCTGCGCCTTGCCCTCCTGGCTGTGGGCGTTCTGGGCGAAGATGTCGAGGATCACCGCGGTGCGGTCGAGCGCGGTGCGGCCCAGCTCCTTCTCCAGGTTGCGTTGCTGGGCCGGGGTGAGCTCGTCGTCGAACACCACCGTGTCCGCGTCGAGCTCCTCGCAGCGCTCCCGCAGCTCGGCCAACTTGCCCTTGCCGATGTAGGTGGCCGGATCGGGCGCCCCGCGCTGCTGGATCACCCGGTCGACCGCATCGGCTCCCGCGGTGTCGACCAGCAGCGCCAGCTCGTCGAGGGAGCGCTCGGTGTCCTCGCCGGTGTGGGGCGGGAGGGTCACGCCCACCAGCACGATGCGTTCCCGGAAGGCCCGCTCGATGAGACCGGTCGACTCGCCGCCGTACTCGCCGAACGCACCGCGGTGACTGCCGTCCCGGTGGCGCGCGGCGCCCTCGGCCGGCCGAGCGCGGCGCGACCGATCAGCCACCGTCGACCTCGATGACCGCCACGAACACCGCCGGGCCCGTGAGTCGGATCTCGTCACCTATGTCGACCTCCGCCGTGCCGCCGGGCATCCGGACCTGCACCGGGGTGCCGACCAGACCCCATCCGTGCGCGGCCACGGCGGCCGCGCAGGCCCCGGTGCCGCACGCCTCGGTGATCCCTACGCCGCGTTCCCACACCACCATCGTCACCTGATCGTCGCCGACGCCCGGGGCGATGAACTCGACGTTGACCCCGCCGGGGAACTGCTGCTCGAGCCAGGCCCCCTCGGTCGCCAGGTCGACGCTGGCCGGGTCAGGCACCTCGACCACCAGGTGTGGGTTGCCGAGATCGAGCGTGCGATACCGCCCGTCGAGCTCCTCGGCCAGCGGGCCGGGCACCGGCGGGCCGTCCTGCGCCCGGCCCATCCCCACCGTGGCCACCGACTCGGTGGAGGTGCCGGCTCGGACCGCCACCTCACGGACACCCCCGTCGGTGCGCACCACCACCGTCGCCTGGTCGCATCCCCGCAGGCGGGTGAAGGCCTGGGCCAGGCATCGGATGCCGTTGCCGCTCATCTCCGCCCGGCTGCCGTCCGCGTTGTACAGGTGCATGACGAGATCGACGCCCGCGTCGCGGTCCTCGCCGGTCGGGATGGCACCGCGGATCAGCCCGTCGGCGCCGATGCCGGTGCGCCGGTGGCAGAGACGGCGTGCCAGCTCGCCGTCGACCTCGACCGCGCCGCCGTTCGCCTCGTCGAGCACGACGAGGAAGTCGTTGGCCAGTCCGTGGTGCTTGGTGAGCTGCACGAGTCTCCTCGATCGGTGAGTGGGCAGGCGGCTCAGTCTCCCAGCAGGTGGGCGAGCTCGCCCACCGGATTGTGCCCGGAGGAGGCGTCGATCCAGACGAGGCGGGGGTCGCGGCGGAACCAGCGGAGCTGGCGGCGGGCGAAGCGTCGGGTGCGGGTGATGGCCCGCTCCAGCGCCTCGTCGAGGGTGCCGTGGCCTTCGAGGTGCTCGAGCAGCTCCTTGTACCCGAGCGCCTGACGGGCGGTGCGCGACATCCCCCGCGGGTCGGTGGCGAGGCCGCGGACCTCCTCCAGGAACCCGGCGTCGAGCTGCTGGCGGTACCGCGCCGCGATGCGTTCGTCGAGTTCCTCCCGAGGGACCCGCAGCCCGATCAGGCAGTACGGCGAGGGCGGGTAGGTGTCGAGGCCGGGCCCGTAGGAGGAGAAGGGGCGACCGCTGCCGAGGGTGACCTCCAGTGCGCGCAGCACCCGCCGGCGGTTCGACGGCTCCATCCGCGCCGCGGCGGGCGGATCGAGCTCGGCCAGGCGTCGATGGAGACGACTCGTGTCGGCCTCGGCCTCCAGCTCCGCCCGCACCTGCGGGAACCGGCCGGGGATCTCCAGGCGGTCGACCACCGCTCGCAGGTAGAGACCGGTTCCCCCGACGAGCAGGGCCCGGTGACCCCGGGCCTCGATGGTCGCCAGCGTCTCTTGGAACGCCCGCTGGAACTCAGCCACCGTGAACTCCTGCCAGGGGTCCACCAGGTCGATGAGGTGATGGGGCACCTCGGCCCGCTCGGCCGGCGTCGGCTTGGCGGTGCCGATGTCCATGCCTCGGTACACCTGCATCGAGTCGACCGACACCAACTCCAGCTCCGGATACCGGCGGGCCAGCGCGAGCGCCACCGCCGACTTGCCCGAGGCGGTGGGACCGACCAACGCCACGTGGCGGGCCGGCGCGGCGCCGCTCAGCCGGCCACCACCGGGATGCGCCGGCGATGGCGGGGCGCCGCGGTCACCGCCAGCAGGTCGCCACGCAGGAAGTGTGCGCTGGCATCCGTGACCCGCACCCGGGCGAAGGTGCCCGGCCGCAGGTGCTCGGCGCTGCGGAAATGGACCAGCTTGTTCTGCCCCGTGCGCCCGGTACGCAGCGACGGGTCCTTCTTGCTGGGACCTTCGACCAGTACCAGTTCCTCGCGGCCGATGCGGTCCCGATGCCGGGCCAACGCGGAACGCTCGACGACGACTCGCAGCCGCTCGAACCGTTCGGCCACGACCTCCGGGGGCACGAACCGATCGGTGAGCGCAGCGGCCTCCGTGCCGGGGCGAGGCGAGAACACGAAGGTGTACGCGCTGTCGTAGCCCGCGGCGGCCACCACCTCGAGCGTGCGCTCGAAATCCTGGTCGGTCTCCCCGGGGAACCCGACGATCAGGTCGGTGGTGACCGCGAGATCGGCCACCGCGGCGCGCGCGGCCTCCAGCCGGCTGAGGTACCGCTCGGCCGTGTAGCCCCGGTGCATCGCCGCCAGCACCCGGTCGCTGCCCGACTGTAGGGGCAGGTGCAGGTGGGGACAGACGGCGGGGTGGGTGGCCATCGCCTCGATGGTCTCGGGCCGAAGGTCCTTCGGGTGGGGGCTGGTGAAGCGGACCCGCTCGATGCCCTCCACCCGCGCCACCGCGGCGAGCAACTCGGCGAACAGCGGCCGGCGCTTGGTGAGATCGCGACCATAGGAGTTGACGTTCTGGCCGAGCAGGGTCACCTCGACCACCCCTTCGGACGCCAGCCGCTCGACCTCCGCCACCAGCTCGTCCATGGGGCGGCTGATCTCCCGCCCCCGTACCGCGGGCACGATGCAGAACGCGCAGCGGTTGTCGCAGCCCACCTGGATGGTGACCCACGCCGCGTAGTCGACCTCCCGCTTCACGGGGAGCGCGGACGGGAAGGCCTCCGCCTCGTCGAGGGCCTCGTCCCAGATCTCCACCACCGGCCCCTCCCGGCGGGCGCGCTCGAGCAGCTCGCCGGTGCGGTGCACGTTGTGGGTTCCCACGACCACGTCGACGTGGCTGGCTCGCTGGCGGATGAGCTCGCGGTCCTTCTGGGCGAGGCAGCCAGCGACAACGATCTCGAGCTCGGGCCGGGCGGCTTTGGCCGCCTTGAGGTGCCCGAGGGCACCGTAGAGCTTGTTGTCGGCGTTCTCCCGGATGCAGCAGGTGTTGAGCACGACCACGTCGGCCTCGTCGGCGGAGCTGGCCGCCACGAGACCCTCGCCCTCGAGGAGACCCGCGATCCGCTCCGAGTCGTGCTCGTTCATCTGGCACCCGTAGGTGCGGATGAAGTACCGGCGATCCACCCGGTCCAGGTTAGGAGGCGCCACCTCGACCGGCGAGACAGCACCGACCTCCGCGGGGCCCGATCCCGATGACGGTGCCGCCCGCACCGGAACGGCCGCCACCACGCCGAGGGGGAGGCAGTGGCGACCGTCCCGGGGACGGCTCGCTGGCGACTGGTGGGACTCAGTCGTCGAGAGTGATGGGGATGTCGTCGGCCTCGGTCATCTCGTCCGCGGCGCCGATGCCCACCGCGCTGAGCACCCGGTCGGAGATCTCCATCATGATCTCGGGGTTCTCCGCCAGGAACTGCTTGGCGTTCTCGCGCCCTTGCCCGAGCTGCTCCCCCTCGTAGGTGAACCAGGCCCCCGACTTCTTGACGATGCCCTGATCGACCCCGACGTCGAGCAGCGACCCTTCACGGCTGATGCCCTTGCCGTACATGATGTCGAACTCGCACTGCCGGAACGGGGGGGCAACCTTGTTCTTCACCACCTTGACCCGGGTGCGGTTACCGATCACCTCGACCCCGTCCTTGATGGACTCGATGCGGCGGATGTCGAGCCGGACCGACGCATAGAACTTGAGCGCCCGCCCACCCGGGGTGGTCTCGGGTGACCCGAACATCACACCGATCTTCTCCCGGAGCTGGTTGATGAAGATGCAGATGGTGTTCGACTTGTTGAGGTTGGCGGTGAGCTTGCGCAACGCCTGCGACATCAGCCGCGCCTGCAACCCGACGTGGGAGTCGCCCATCTCACCCTCGATCTCGGCCCGGGGGGTGAGGGCGGCCACCGAGTCGATGACCACCACGTCGAGCGCCCCGGAACGGATGAGCATGTCGGCGATCTCCAAGGCCTGCTCACCGGTGTCGGGCTGGGAGATGAGCAACTCGTCGACGTCGACGCCGATGGCCCGGGCGTAGACCGGGTCCATGGCGTGCTCGGCGTCGATGTACGCGCAGATGCCGCCGTTGCGCTGCGCCTCGGCCACGACGTGCATGGCGAGGGTGGACTTGCCCGACGACTCCGGGCCGTAGATCTCGACGATCCGGCCCCGGGGGAGCCCCCCGACGCCGAGTGCCAGGTCGAGGGCCAAGGCGCCGGTCGGGATGGTCTCGACCGCCATGGCGCCCTTCTCGCCCATCTTCATGACCGACCCTTTGCCGAACTGCTTCTCGATCTGACCCAGGGCCATCTCGAGGGCCTTCTCTCGCTCCACCGTGCTCCCCTTTGCTGCTCTGACGATGCGTGCTGGGTGGCTGCGGATCGGCCCGGTCGCCCGGCGTACGCAGCGATCTGTGTGCGACCCTACCCGGGGGGTCTGACAGGAATGACGCCAACGTAATTGCGAACAGCCGTTCGATCAAGCATTCCCCGCCGGGACCCACGACCAGGGAACGACCCGGGCGGAGGAGGTGTTTCCCTGACCGCCACCGACGACCCCTCGACCGAAACCGGCCAGACCCAGAGGAGCGACATGGACGACACCGACCTGCGCCGACGGCTCACCCCCGAGCAGTACCACGTCACCCAGGAGGGCGGCACCGAACGGGCCTTCACCGGCGAGTACTGGGACTGCCACGACGACGGCGTCTACCGCTGCGTGGTCTGCGACGCCCCTCTGTACACCTCCGACACCAAATACGACTCCGGCACCGGGTGGCCGAGCTTCTGGCAGCCCATCGAAGGGGCCGTCGACACCCGTCTCGACACCAGCCATGGCATGGTGCGCACCGAGGTGATCTGCGCCTCCTGCGGGGCCCACCTGGGGCACGTGTTCGACGACGGCCCCCGACCCACCGGCCAGCGCTTCTGCATGAACTCCTGCGCGCTGCGCCTCGACCGCGACACCGACCCAACCGGAGCGGACCGCGCCAGCTCCCCGTGACCGTGACGCCCCGCCCGGGCGGGCCTCGCGCCCTCAGCGGGGCCGCAACGGCCGGCGGGCGATCACCTCGTGGATCGGGCCCTCGGCGGTGAGCGTGCTTCGCAGCAGCTCGACCTCCCGCACCGGGAACCGAGCCGAGAATGGGGCCCCGGCCAGCCCGCAGGCGGCGCGCCGACCCAGTCGGGCCAGGGTCAGGTGGCCGGTGAAGGGCCGGGGATCGGGGGGCTCCCCGATCCCCGCGGTGAGCGCCCGCACCGCCGCCGCCAGCTCGTCGAGGCCCTGCACCGGGATGGCCACCACGAAGCGGCCCACCCGGCTCACCGCCGGGCCCAGCAACGCCTCCGTCTCGGGCTGATCGAGACCGGCCAACGCCTCGGCGGCCTCCTCCGGGTCGGCCTCCCCCAGGAACCGCAGGGTCACGTGCCAGTGCTCGCGGCGGGTCCAACGCACCCCGGGATCGTCCGGTCGAGGGAGCGCGGCCAGCGCGTCGAGCACCTCCTCGGTCGGCTGCACGGCGATGAACAGCCTGGCCATACGGAGCCTCCCGGCGTCTCGGCGTCCTAGCGGCCCCGCAACGCTCGCCGGAGCATGTCCAGCACCGAGATGGCGGCGAACTGGCGGACCCGTTCCCGATCGCCGGGCAGGCGCACCATGGTCGAGCGGGTGTCGCCCTCCACGGTCACCGCCATGAACACGGTGCCGACCGGCAGACCCTCCTGCTCGGCCGGTCCGGCCACCCCGGTGACCGCCACCGCGCAGTCCGCGCCCAGCAACCGGCAGGCTCCCTCCGCCATCTCGACCGCCGCCTCGTCGCTCACCACCGGGCCCCGGCGCACCCCCAGCACGTCGAACTTCACCTCGCTGGCGTAAGAGACCACCCCACCCCGGAACACCTCGCTGGCGCCGGGCACCGCGGTCACCCGGGCGGACACCAGCCCGCCGGTGACCGACTCGGCGGCGGCGAGGGTGAGTCCCCGGTCTCGCAGCATGGCCACGACGACCTCCTCCATGGACTCGTCGTGGGTGCTGAATACCAGATCACCGAGGAGCTGCTCGAGCAGCTCGACCTCCGCGTCGAGGATGGCGTCGGCCTCGTCGAGGGTGGCCGCCTTGGCCGTGGCCCGGATCTTGATGCCCTCGATGCCGCTGGCGAGGAACGCCAGCGTGCACCGACCCGACCGATCGAGCTCCTCGATGCGTCCGGCGAGCATCTCCGCCAGACCCGACTCGGACTGGCCCCAGGTACGCAACACGCGGCTGCGGATCACCGCCTGCTCGCCGGCCCGTCGCCGCAGGTCGGGGATCACCGCGCCCGCCACCATCGCCTGCATCTCGTAGGGGACGCCGGGCACGGCGTAGATCACCTTGTCGCCCACTGGGCAGATCAGTCCGGGGGCGGTGCCGGGCTGCTGTGCCATCACGGTCGCCCCGACCGGCACCAATGCCTGGCGGAGGTTGTTGGCGGGCATCTCGCGACCGCGAGCGCCGAACATCGCCCTGATGCGCTCCTCCACCTCGGGGTCGAGCTGCAACTCGACCCCCATCACCTCCGCGATGACGTCGCGGGTGATGTCGTCGGGGGTCGGCCCGAGGCCGCCGCACACGATCACCGCGTCGGAGCGATCCAGCGCGATGCGCAACGCCTGCCCGATCCGCTCCCGGTTGTCGCCCACCTTGGTCTGGAAGTGCGAGTCGATGCCCGCGACGGCGAGCTGCTCACCGATCCAGGCCGAGTTCGTGTCCACGATCTGGCCGAGCAACAGCTCCGTGCCGACCGCAACGACCTCACAGCGCATCGCTCGACGCTCCCGCCGCTCAGCCGCCGGGCGGGTAGTGGGGGCCACCGGGATCGCGGGACATGGTCGTGGCTGCCCGCCGGCCGTCGAGCAGGTACTGGCCCCCGCTGACCAGGGCGAAGAACACCGCGGCCCACAGCAGCGAGTTGGCGATCCAGCGGTAGGGCACCAACCAGGGCATCAGGGCCGCGCCGACGGCCAGCGCCTGCAGGAACGTCTTGGCCTTCGCGCTCGGGCGAGCGGGCACCGCCAGCCCGTGGCGGGCGAGCTGCACCCGGAACAGCGAGATCGCGAGCTCGCGGGCCGCGATCACCACCACCGGCACCAGCGGGAAGGCGTCCGCGGCGACCAGGGCGAACATGGCCCCGAGCACCAGCACCTTGTCGGCCAGCGGATCGAGGAAGGCGCCGCTGCGGGTGGTGCCGTAGCGGCGGGCCATCAACCCGTCGACGAAGTCGGTGGCGGCGAGCACGGTCCAGAAGACGAAGTTGGGCCAGGTGGCCACGGTGTCGGCGATCATGGCGAACAAGGCCGGTGCGGCGAGCAGCCGCACGACGGTCACGAAGTTCGCCGGCGTGGCCAGCGCCGAGGGTCCGTAGACGGATGCGTGCGGGGGTGCCGGGGCGCTCGCCCGGCCCTCGCCCGGCTCCACGTCGCTCATGGCCCCGCCCCACCGCCCGCCACACCGGCAGGAGCCGGCGCCCCGACCGGCACCGCCTCGAGATCGGGACCTGCCGCGCCGGTGATCTCGACCTCGGCGAAGACGCCGACGGGGAGGTGCGAGGGCACGGCGATGACGCCGTCGATCTCGGGTGCCTCCCGGTAGCTGCGGGCCCGCCCCGGTGCCTCCACCAACACCTCGACACGGCTGCCGAGCAACTCGTCGCGTTTGGTCGCCATGATGGCGTCCTGCAGCTCGCGCAGCTCGGCCAGCCGCTCCGCCACCAGCGACGCCGGGACCTCGCCGTCGAGCCCGACCGCGTAGGTGCCCTCCTCGCGGGAGAAGGCGAAGAACCCGCACCAATCGAGCTGCGCCTGCTCGACGAACGCGAGCAGCGCGTCGTGATCGGCCTCCGTCTCCCCCGGATACCCCACGATGAAGTTGGTGCGCAGCGCGGCCGCGGGCTCCGACCGGCGGATGCGATCGATGCGCTCGAGAAAGCGGCGGGCGTCACCCCAGCGGCGCATGCGCCGCAGCAAGGGCGCCGACACGTGCTGGAGGGAGAGATCGAAGTAGGGCACGCCGGTGGCCACGATCGTGTCGATCAGCTCGTCGGACAGCTCGGCGGGATACAGGTAGAGCAGCCGCACCCAGTCGACCCGCCGGGCCGCCTCACGCACGAGCGGCACGAGCTGCTTGCGGCCCCGGCCCTGGTCGCGACCGTAGCTGGCGAGGTCCTGGGCGACCAGCACGACCTCACGGACCTCGAGCGCGTCGATCTCGGCCAGCACCTCGTCGAGGGTCCGCGACCGCTGCCGGCCACGGAAGCTGGGGATGGCGCAGAAGCCGCAGCTGCGGTCGCATCCCTCGGCGACCTTCACGTACGCCCAGGGAGCCGCCGCCGGCGGGCGGGGAAGGTTCAACAGGTCCAACGAAGGTGTCGCGGGCTTCGTGCCGATGGTGACCGGCACCCCGAAGCCGACGACCGCGTCGGCCTCCGGCAGCTCGGCCGCGAGCTCCTGGCCGTAGCGCTCCGCCAGGCAGCCGGTGACCACCAGCTGCGCGCCCGGCCGCCGGGCGTCGCCCAGCGCGAGGATCGTCTCGATCGACTCGGCCCGGGCCTCCTCCACGAAGGCACAGGTGTTGACCACCACCAGGTCGGCGTCCTCCGGTGCCGGCGCGGCGGCCATGCCCTCCGCCAGCAGCGTGCCGGCCAGCTTGTCGGAGTCCACCTGGTTCTTGGGACAGCCCAGGGTCTCCACCCAGAAGGTCCGCGCCATCCCCCGATCGTACCGGAGCGCCACCTGCCGCCCGCCGGAGCGGTGTCAGCGCAACCGACCGAGGGCGAGTGCGGTGGCCAGCCCGGTGAGCGACAGCCCGTCGGTCACCGCCCCCTGCGCCAGCAGCTCGACCACCCGATCCACCGGGACCCACTCCACCCGCTCGGCCTCCGAGGGATCGGTCGGCTCGCCGACGTGCACCGCGCCGCTCGCCAGGTACGCGGTGAACGACTGGTCGGACAACCCGTTGGTCGGGAACCAGCTGGCCAGCCGCTCGAGCGGGCCGGGCCGCCAACCGGTCTCCTCCAGCGCCTCGCGGGCCGCGGCCTGCTCCAGGCTCTCACCGGCGTCGACGCGCCCGGCGGGGATCTCCCAGCCCCAGGTGTCGGTGATGAAGCGGTGCCGCCAGAGCAGCAGCACCCCGCGGTCGGGGTCGTGCACGATGACCCCGACGGCTGGTGCGGTGGATCGCACCACGTGGTGCTCGAAGCGCCGGATCCCCGGCACCTCGACATCGACGAGCGTCAGGCGCAACCAGTCGCTGCGGTAGAGGGTGCGCTCGCCGTGGACCGTCCAGCGCATCGGTGTGGCTGGTTCAGAACGCGAGGGGTAGGCCCGGGCGAGGCCACTCGCAGGAGAACAGCTTGCCGGTGCCCGACGCGGTGATGAACGCGGTGCGGCCTCCGATACCTCCGAAGCAGATGTTGGTCACGATCGTGTCGGGGACCGGCACGTGTTCGATGGTCGAACCGTCGGGCGACACGCAGGTGATGCCGCCGTTGACGATGGTCGCCACGCAGACCCACCCGTCGCCGTCGACGGCCAGCGAGTCGAACAGCTGGCCCTCCGGGGCGTCGTGGAGCAGTTCGCCACCGTGCCTGCCCGGCGACGAGGGCGACGTCGCCACCCGACCGGGGCCCGTGACCTCCCAGGCCCAGAGGCGGCCGTGGTGGGTCTCGGCGACGTACAGGCGCGACCCATCGGGCGACAGGCCGATGCCGTTGGGGCTCTCGAGCCCGTGCACGACCCCCTCGATGCGGGAGCCGTCCGGGTGGGCGTAGAGCACGGCGGCCTGGGTCGAGTCACCGGTGACGCCGTGGTCGGTGAACCAGAAGCCGCCGTGCACGTCGAACACGAGGTCGTTGGGTGCGATGAGCGGGTCATCGCCGCAGGCGGTGTAGACCACACGCACCTCACCGGTGGTGGGATCGACCCGCTGGATCGAACCGCCCGCGTGGGCCGAGCCCGGGGACGGGACCAACCCGATGCCTTCCACCTCGTTCCAGTCGAAGAACCCCCCGTTGTTGCAGAGGTACACGGCCCCGTCGGGTCCGATGGCCGCGCCGTTCGGGCCTCCACCGCAGTCGGCCACCACCTCGATCGTTCCGCCGGGACGCACCCGGCTCAGCGTGCCCCGGGCGATCTCGACCAGCAGCACGCTGCCGTCGGGCATGGCCACCGGACCCTCCGGGAACCTCAGCCCCGATGCCAGCTCCACCAGCTCGCTCATGGCCGGTTCCTAGCACGCGGGAGCTCCCCGCGCTCACCGCCAGGGGATCAGCCCACGAGTCAGAGCACCAGGAGCGGGACCATGGCGGCGTAGAGCCCGAGCAGCACCCCTCCCTCGACCCGGTCCACCAGCAGCCGCCGGCCCATCACCACCCACGACACGGCGACCACGACGATCGACGCCACCGCAGCCCGCCGGGCGACCCCGGGATCGGCGAGTGCGCCGGCGCCGGCCAGCGCCACCACAGCTCCCACGGCGAGGCTGTTGACGAGGTTGGAGCCGAGGACGTTCCCCACGATCAGGTCGTCGTGGCCGTGGCGTGACGAGGCGATCGCGGTCACCAGCTCCGGCAACGAGGTTCCCACCGCCACCAGCGTCACACCCACGATCCCCTGGGAGATGCCGAGCCGCTCCGCCACGTCGGAGGCCCCGCTCACCAGGAACTGCGCCCCCACCAGCACGCCGGCGAGCCCCAGCACCACCCGCAGCAGCTCCCGCGCCCGCCGGCGAGGCGAGACACGCTCGTGGTCGGTCTCTTCCTGCACCTCGACGACGAGGCGTCGCTCGTCCTCCCGGTTGCGCAACGCGGCACGAACCAGCAGCCACACCGCCCCGGCGAAGCCGGCGAGCAGCACGGCGCCCTCGATCCGGTAGAGGCGACCAGCCATCACCATCACCGCGAACCCGACCGTAGCGGCCGCGCTGAGCGGGACCTCGCGGCGCAAGACCCGTGAGGTGACGCCCACCCGGCGCACGAGCGCCGCGCACCCGAGCACGAGCGCGAGGTTCGCGACGTTCGAGCCGAGGATGTTGCCGACCCCCAGGTCGACGTTGCCCTCGACGGCCGCCAGGCCCGACACGAACAGCTCCGGGGCGCTGGTCCCGAAGCCCATCACCACCACGCCCACGATCACCGGCGAGAGCTGCAGCAGGCGGGCCAGGCGAGCCGACCCCAGCACGAAGTGGTCGGCGGCCTGCGTGAGCAGGACCAGACCGGCGAGAACGGACGCGACCGCGAGGACCACGGGCGGTCAGCCGCTCTGGGCGGCCAGGACCTCGTCGAGCTCCTCGGGGGTCATGAGCACGGCGCGGGCCTTCGAGCCCTCCGAGGGGCCGACCACGCCACGCTGCTCGAGCAGGTCCATGAGGCGTCCGGCGCGCGCGAACCCCACACGGAGCTTGCGCTGCAGCATCGAGGTCGAGCCGAGCTGGGAGCGGACCACGAGCTCCATCGCCTGGAGCAGCAGATCGTCGTCGTCGTCACCACCGGCGCCACCGCCACCGGAGCCGGGCTCCGCGTCGTCGGGACCTTCGACCCCTTCGACGTAGACGACCTCGGGGGACTGCCGACGCCAGTGGGCGACGACGTTGCGGACCTCCTTCTCCGTCACCCACGCGCCCTGGATCCGCTGGGGAACGCTCGACGACGGCCCGAGCAGCAGCATGTCGCCCCTGCCGACCAGCCGTTCAGCGCCACCCTGGTCGAGGATCACCCGGCTGTCGGCCAGGCTGGACACCGCGAACGCCAGCCGCGCCGGGATGTTGGCCTTGATGACACCGGTGATGACGTTGACCGACGGCCGCTGGGTGGCGATGACCAGGTGGATACCGACCGCGCGGGCCATCTGGGCGATGCGGCAGATCGACTCCTCCACGTCGCGGGCCGCCACCATCATGAGGTCGTTGAGCTCGTCGACCACCACCAGGATGTACGGCAGGCGCTCGTACTGCGGGGCACCGGGCGCGTCGTCGACGAGGTCCCCGCGGTCGTAGGCCGCGTTGTACCCGTTGATGTCGCGGAAACCGACCTCCGAGAGCAGGTCGTATCGCCGCTCCATCTCCCTCACCGCCCACGCCAGCGCGTTGGCAGCTTTCTTCGGGTTGGTCACCACGCCCGTCAGCAGGTGCGGGAGGCGGTTGTACTGGCCCAGCTCCACCCGCTTGGGGTCGACGAGGATCATCCGCACCTGGTCCGGTGTCGAGCGCATCAGCACCGAGGTGATCAGGGAGTTGATGCACGACGACTTGCCCGCCCCGGTCGCCCCGGCGATGAGGATGTGGGGCATGGTCGCCAGGTTGGCCAGGATCGCCCGCCCGTTGATGTCACGGCCGATCGCCACCTCCAGGGGGTGCTTGGCCCGCTTCGCTTCCTCCGACTGCAGGATGTCGCCCAGCGCCACCACCTGCCGCCTGGCGTTCGGTACCTCCACCCCGATGGCTTGGCGCCCGGGGATCGGGGCGAGGATCCGCACGTCGGGCGAGGCCATGGCGTAGGCGATGTCGCGGTGCAGGCTGGTCACCTTGGCGACCTTGACGCCCGGGGCGAGCTCGAGCTCGTAGCGGGTCACCGTCGGGCCCACGACCATGCCCACCAGGCGGGTCTGTACCCCGTGCTCGGCCAGCGCGTTCTCCAGGGTCCGGCCCTGTTCCTCCACGAACGCCCGGTCGACCTCCTGGGTCTCGGAGCGGTCGAGGAGCTTGGCCGGCGGCAGCTTCCAGGTCGGCGGCCGAGCAGCGGGGCCGAGGTCGATGGCGAGCTGCTCCACCTCACCCGGCACGTCGTCGGCCCCGGGAACGTGCAGGGGGTGCTCGGCGGCGGGCTCGAGTTCCACCGGCTCGTCCTCCGCGAGGTCGGCATCGGGCGGTGGGTCCTCCCCGGCCACGATCACGGTGGGGGCATCCTCCGCTGCCGGGAGCCGGCTCTCCGGTCGACCCTCGTCCGGTTCGCCTCCGGATCGTTGCTCGCGCAGATCGATGGTGTGGTCCCCGTCGCCGAGGTGGAACAGGGTGCGCGACCGGTCCCGCGCGGCGCGCCCCACCGCTGCCGACACCGCCGCGACCCGCGCCCACGCGGCGCGCACCGGCGTGCCGGTCAGCAGCACCAGCCCGATCACCGCGATGGCGCCGAGCACGAAGCCCGACCCCCACACCCCGAGCAGCTCGCCCAGGGGACCGCCGGTGAGAGCGCCCGCGTAGCCACCGGCACGGGTCAGCTCGGCGGTGGGGGCGTCGAGCGGCGGGCGGCCCCCGGCGAGATGGAGCAGCCCCGAGCCCGCGACCGCGAGGAGCACCGCGCCGATGATCGGCCGGACCGGGAGTCGGGTGCGCTCGCCCTCGCGGGGGCCCCGCACGAGGGTCGCGCCGAGGGCGACCAGTGCGATCGGGACCAGCCACGCCAGGCGGCCGACCAGGGAGCCGAGCATGTCGGCGACCGCCTCGCCCACCGGGCCGGCGGCATCGGCGAAGACCCCGAGCGCGGCGACGATGCCGGCGGCGATGCACACCACCCCCCAGACGTCGTGGCCGTGGCCGTCGAAGGCTTCCCGGATCGCCGCCGCCAGGCCGGCCCTCCCCGACCGGGACCTGCCGGATCCGGACCGGCCCTTCGCCTGGCGTCCCTGGCGACCGTTGCCGGACGTCGAGCCCTTCGCGCCTCGGCCGGTGCGTGCCGGTGGCGTCGACCTCGGGCGCGACGAGGACGTCGTGCTGCGTTGCTTCGTGGCCACAGTGGCCTCAACGCTAACAGCAGCAACATCAGCCACTGGCGGATCGTGCGCGACGCCAGCGCCCGGCTCTGTCGGGCCCTCGCGGGTGGGGCTCAGGCGGGTGGGAGCGGACCGTGCTCCCGGCAGGTGGCCTCGAAGCCGGTCGGGATGACCACCACCCGCAGGCGCCGGCCGCACGACGGGCAATGGCGAGGGGGGTCGAGCGCCCGCCGGCAGGCCGCCTGGTCACACGCCCCGGCGCGGGCGCCACACCACCGGCACCAGGGGTCCATCGGCCCTAGAGCACCTTCGACAGGACCCCGATCGGCATGCGCAGGTCGTCGAGCATCTGCAGGTCCTCCTCCGGGGAACGCCCGAGGGTGGTGAGGTAGTTGCCCACGATCAGTGCGTTGATGCCGGCGGTCATGCCCAGGGCCTGCAGCTCGCGCAGGGTCACCTCCCGGCCGCCGGCGTAGCGCAGGATGGCACCGGGCAGGCCCAGGCGGAACAGCGCGATCCACCGGATGGCCTCCAGCGGCTCGACCAGCGGGCGATCCCCGAACGGGGTGCCCGGCCGGGGGTTCAAGAAGTTGATCGGCACCTCGTCCGGCTCCACCTGCCGGAGCTGGCCGATGAGCTCGATGCGCTGCTCGACCGACTCCCCCATCCCCAGCAGCACGCCGCAGCACAGCTCCATGCCGTGCCGGCGCACCAGCCGGCAGGTCTCGAAGCGCTCGTCCCAGGTGTGGGTGGTGACCACCTGCGGGAAGAAGGACCGGGCGGTCTCGAGGTTGTGGTTGTAGCGGTGCACCCCACCCTCGGACAGGCGGCGGGCCTGCTCGTCGGTGAGGATGCCGGCGCTCACGGCCACGTTGATGCCCACCCGGTCGCGCACCATCGGTACGAGCTCCAGCAGCCGCTGCATCGTGCGCTCGTCCGGGCCACGGACCGCCAGCACGATGCAGAACTCCGACGCACCCAGCCGGGCGGTCTCCTCGGCGGCCCGAAGCACCTGGTCGGTGTCGAGGAACGGGGTGGCGAGCACCTGCGTCTCGAAACGGGCCGACTGGCTGCAGAAGTGGCAGTCCTCGGGGCAGCCGCCGGTCTTCGCCGACAGGATGCCCTCGACCTCGACCTCGGGGCCGCACCAGGCGAGACGCACCTCATGCGCCAGGGCGGCGAGCGACGGCACCGATGAGCTCGGGAGCGCGGCCAGCGCCGCCAGCTCCTCCAAGCTGAGCTGCTCCTTGCGGTCGAGCAGCGTGGCCTCGGCATCGGCGATGAGGGCGCGGGAGGACATGGCCGCCGAGGGTAACGCCGGCTAGACCTCCATCACCACCGGGACGATCATGGGCCGCCGGCGGGTCTGCTCGTTCACGAACCGCCCCGCGGCCCGCCGCACCTGGCGCTGCAGGCTCTCGATGTCGGTGGCGTCCTTGTTGAAGGCGTCCTTCACCGCGTCACGGACCTGTTGCGCGCACTGGTCGAGCAGGTCCTCTGCCTCGGGCGCGTGCACCCAGCCCCGGGTGATCACCTCCGGACCGGTCACGATCGCCCCCGTGGTGACGTCCACCGCGACGATGACCACCACCACGCCCTCCTCCGCCAGCACCCGGCGGTCACGCAGCACCCCCGCGCTCACGTCACCGATGATCCCGTCGACGTAGAGGTACCCGGCCGGCGCCGCACCCCGCTGCACCTCGAGGCCGCCGTCGTGCAGCGTGAGGCGGTCCCCGTCCTCGCACACCATGACCTGCTCCGATCGGAACCCCATGCCCGTCGCGAGCCGGGCGTGAGCGACGAGATGGCGGTACTCGCCGTGCACCGGCACGAACCACTCCGGCCGGGTGATCGACAGCAGGGTCTTGAGCTCCTCCTGCTTGGCGTGCCCGGTGGCGTGCACGTCGGCGATGCCCGAGTGCACGACATCGGCGCCCAGCCGGACCAATCCGTCGATCACCTTGCTGACGTTGGCCTCGTTGCCGGGGATCGGGTGCGAGCTCATGATCGCCACATCGCCGGGGCCGAGTTGCAACCAGCGGTTCTCGCTGGCCGCCAGCAGCGCCAGCGCCGACATCGGCTCACCCTGGGAGCCAGTGCTGATGACGCAGACCTGCGCGGGATCGAGATCGGCGACCTCCTCGATGTCTCGCAACGCATGGTCGGGTATGCGCAGCAACCCCATCGCCCGTGCCAGGCTGACGTTGCGCTTCATCGACAGGCCCATCGTGGCGATCGTGCGCCCGAACGCGATGGCCGCATCCGCGATCTGCTGCACCCGGTGGATGTGCGACGCGAAGCACGTGGTGATGATGCGGCGCCCCTCGTACTGGTGGAACAGGTCGTAGAGCACCTGGCCCACGCTCGACTCCGACGAGCTGTGGCCATGCTCGTCCGCGTTGGTCGAATCGGACAGCAACAGGCGTATCCCGTCACGATCAGCGATGGCGCCGATGCGAGCCAGGTCCGTGAGGCGGCCATCGACCGGGTTCAGGTCGAGCTTGAAATCGCCCGAGTGCAGGATGACCCCCTGTGGGGTGTGGAACGCCGTGGCGAAGCCGTGTGGCACCGAGTGCGTGACCGGGATGAACTCCACGTCGAAGGGCCCGATGGTGCGACGCTCACCGTCGCGCACCGCGATCAGCTCGGTGCGGTCGAGCAGTCCCGCCTCCTCGATGCGGTTGCTCGCCAAGCCCAACGTGAGCGCGGAGCCGTAGATCGGGAAGGACAGCTCGCGCAGCAGGAACGAGAACCCACCGACGTGGTCCTCGTGCCCGTGCGTGGCGATGGCACCCACGATGCGCTCCGCGTTCTCGCGCAGGTAGGTGAAGTCGGGCAGGACCAGGTCGACACCCAACATGTCGAGATCCGGGAACATCAGCCCGCAGTCGAGCAGCATGATCGAGCCCTCGACCTCGATACAGGCGCAGTTGCGGCCGATCTCTCCCAGGCCCCCGAGGAAGGTGATCCGGACCGGCTCAGCCATGCAGGTTCTTCCAGACCTCGAGCGCCCGGTCCTCCAGACCGGCCGGCGCATCGCCCATGGGGAGACGGCACTGGCCTGCCGGCTGGCCGAGCGCCCGGAGCATGGCCTTGGCGGGGATGGGGTTGGGCGCGGCGTCTCCGGTCTCGAAGTCGTAGCTCTCGAGGAGCCGGGCGTTGATCCGCCGGGCCTCGGCCAGCTCGCCGCGCTCGAACGCCGCGATCATCTCCCCCATCGGCGCCGCCGCCCAGTGGGTGCACACACCGATGACGCCGACCGCACCGACCGCCAGCAGGGGCAGGGTCAGCGAATCGTCACCGCTGTAGAGCTCGAAGCCATCGGGTGCCTCGGCCAGCAGGCGCGCCGAGGCTGCGGGGTCGCCGGCCGCGTCCTTCACCCCCACAACGTTTGGAACCTCCCGGGCCAGGCGGACCAGCACATCGTGGGAGATCTTGCGCCCGGTGCGCACCGGGATGTCGTAGAGGAGGACCGGCAAGCGGGTGGCAGCCGCGACCCGGCGGAAGTGGGCTTCGATCCCCGCCTGCGAGGGCCGGTTGTAATAGGGCGTCACCACCAGCACCCCGTCGAGGCCCGCGCCATCGGCTCTGGCGGTCAGCTCCGCCGCGTGCCTGGTGTCGTTGGTGCCGCTCCCGGCCAGCAGCGGGACGTCCACCGCGGCCCGCACCGCTCGCCACACCTCGACCTGCTCATCGTCGGTGAGCACGCTGGCCTCACCGGTCGTGCCGGTGACCACCAGCCCGTCGTTGCCCTGCTCGACCAGCCATCGGGCCAGCGCAGCCGCGCCGTCGAGGTCGACCCGGCCGTCGGCGCCGAACGGCGTCACCATCGCGGTCAGCACACGTCCGAAGCGAGCCATCGTCTCTGGTGCCCTCACTCCCTGGTCTCGCTGCCCCGCTCGATGCCGAGCGTGGCCAGCAGGTGCTCGTGCAGCTCGAACCACACGGTGTGGTACGAGTCGATCGTCGGCTTGGTGAACCAGTCGAGCTCACCGCCGCGCACCCGGTCGAGCGCGTTCGTGAACCGGGGACGGTACCCGGAGAAGCGCTGGAGCGCGCCCGCCAGGCGATCGCACACCGGGCCGACGGCCGCGTCGAGCGACACCAGCTCGTCCACCAGCGCCTGGTCGTAGCCGCGATCGGTGTGGTCGTTCACCACCGTGACGTCGCCGGTCTCGCGCACCTGCCAGCGGGTGCACAGCTCGAGGAGCGCGGGGTTGTGCCGGAGGAACGAGCGATAGGCGCTGGCCACGGGCTCGCGGGTGTCGGTCTCGTCGAGCTCGGCGGCGAGGAGCCGCTCACCCTCTGCCCGGCCGGCGGCGGTCAAGGTCCAACCACTCACCCTCCCCTGGCGATGGCGCACCAGCGACTCGGCCTCGAACACCTCGAGGTGCTTCTCGACCGTGGCCACCGTGAGCCCCACGGCCTCGGCCAGCGTGGCGGGCTCGGCGAAACCCTTCAACCGCAGCCCGAGCAGCACGAGCAGGTCGGCAGGTGACTCGGCGGGCATCCTCGGCACCCTACCAGCGCGCCTCACCCCAGCCGTCGGGGGCGGGTGCGGTTCATCGGGTGGCGAGCTCGACCACCGCGTCGACGAACCGGGCCGCGGCAGCGGGTGGGCCCAGGGGCAGGTACAGCGCGGGCTCGATGAGCTCCAGCTCCATGAGCAGCGGCTCACCGTCGACCGTGACGCAGTCGACCCGCGCGTACAGCACCGGCCCGACGATCGAGCTGGCAGCCTCGAGGGCTCGGGCCGCGAGCTCGCGCTCCGCCATGGTGGCCTCCACCAGCTGCTCGCCGCCCCCGAACTGCGGCTGGACGCGGAACTCACCCGGTGAGGGGACCTTCGACACCGCGTGGGTGATCGTGCCGGCGACGACCACCAGCGACGTCTCCCCCCGCGATTCCACCCCGTCCAGGAAGGGCTGGACGAGCGCGTCGCCCTGCGCGGTCAACACGGCCAGAGCCCGCTCACCATCCGGATCGTCGAGGCGATGGCGGGTGGTGCCGAACGAGCCGGCGGACACCGCGGGCTTGAGCACCACGTCGTCCCAGCCCCGGGCGTCGAGGATCATGCCGAGACCCTCCGCTTCGCCGGACTCGACCAGCACGGTCGGCACCACCGGCACACCGCAGCGCTCGAGATCCAGCAGGTAGCGCTTGTGGGCGTTCCACCGCACGGCCCGGCCGGGGTTGCACAGCGTGGTGTCACGCTCGACCCGTGTGCACCACTCGAGGAAGCGGTCGAGCCGGCGGTGGTAGTCCCACGTGGAACGGATCACCACCAGGTCGTAGTCCCGCCAATCGACGGTGGCCGAGTCCCATGCCACCCACTCGCCGCGTACGGCTCGATCGGCGAGGCCCGAGTCGATCAGCGGCCGGTCCTCGTCCTCGTGCGGCAGCGCCGGGGCGGTCACGAACGCGATCCGGGGCTCGCTCACGAGCCCCGGATCCTATTGCACCTCTTCTCGCGCCCCTGCTCCCCTGCCCCGATCGTGGTCCTCGCCCGTCAGCTCGGGGAGCCGACTCGCTCAGGAGACGGCGGGGACGTCCTGACCGAGCGCGAACTGGTCGTACTCCTCGCCGGTGTCGGCCCAGTCCTCGAACATGATCACGCCCAGCTCGGTGAACTTCTTGCGCAGCCACCCGTCCGCGGCGTCGAGGAGCCCCAGCTTCTTGCAGTTCGGCACGATCTTCGAGAACAGCATCGCCTGGAAGACCTGCTGCTCCGGCGTGGCCATCACCAACGACACGGCTTCCTTGACCGGCACGCCCATGCGATCCCACACCTCCTGCTGGAGGAACCGGTCCCGCATCCGCACCGCGGCCTCGAACGCGAACTCCTGACGCTCGCGGATCTCCTTGGCGTCGAGCTCCGCGTAGTACTCCTTGAGCGAGAGCACCCCGAAGGCCACGTGGCGGGCCTCGTCGCTCATCACGTACCGCAGCAACTGCTTGAGCAGCGGCTCGGTGGTGAGGTTGTGCATGAACCCGAACGCGGCCAGCGCCAGGCCCTCGACCATGATCTGCATACCCAGGTAGGTCATGTCCCAGCGGGGGTCCTCGATGATGTCGTCGAGCAGCATCCGCAGGTGGGCGTTGATCGGGTAGTGCCCGGAGAGCTTGTCCTCGAGGTACTTGGCGAAGACCTCCACGTGGCGGGCCTCGTCCATCACCTGGGTCGAGGCGTAGTACTTGGCATCGATCCAGGGCACGGTCTCCACGATCTTGGCGGTGCAGATCAGCGCGCCTTGCTCACCGTGCATGAACTGGCTGAGCGTCCAGTTCTGGGACTCGATGCCGAGCTGCAGCCATTCCTTGTCGCCCCAGTGCTCGAAGCAGGTCCCGGTGAGGTCCATCTCGCTCTGACCGTTGGCCGCCGCATTGGCGAGCACCACCTTCTCCTGGTCCACGTCGGTGTCCCAGGGCAGGTCGGTCTCCCCGTTCCACTGCGCGTTCTTCGCCTTCTCGTAGAGCTTGTTGAGCGCGGGCCGGGCCCCCTTCTCGTAGTCCCAGGTGAAGATGGCATCCGCGCTGTCCTTGACCGTGTGGACGAGCGCGTCGACGTCGGTGTTGGTGATGGCGAGGATCGCCTCGAGGTCGTTCACCTCGGACCGGCCGATGATCTCCTCAGTGCTGGACATGCGTCTGCTCCTGTTCGTGAACGGGGGTGAGCCCGGGTAGGACGAAGGTCGAGACCAGCCGACGGACGTCGGCCTCATCGGTGAGATCGATGGGTGCTTCGGGGTCGGCGGCGTACGCCACCACCAGCCGGGCCGCCCATTCGGCGGCCCGCCCGGCGCGGTCCTCGGGGAGGAAGCGGCGGAGATGGGGTGCGAGGAAGGCGACCGCTCGCTCGAGGAGTGGATCGAGGCCGTCGAAGCTGAGATGGGGCAGCACGACACCCGGCTCATTGGCCAGGAGGTACTGGAGCGCGTCGTGGTCCCGCAGCGCCTCGGCGGTGCCCCCGATCGCCTGCACGAGCGCCTCCTCCAAGGTCCCGGCCCCATCCAGCCTGCCCTGCATGGCCCGGAGCAGGCGCTGCACCTCGGCATCCAGGACCGCCAGGAGCAACACCTCGCGACCGCCGGGGAAAAGCCGGTAGATCGTGGCTCGGCTGCAACCTGCCTCGTGGGCGATGTCGTCAAGCGTGGTGCGCCGCACACCCGCGCGGGATACGCAGCGCAGGGCTCCCGCCACGATCCGCGCGTCAAGTCGGTCTGGCCGGGGCTCGGCTGGACTGGTCACCGCCGGCACCCCCTCATCTCCCCCTGTTCCCCCTGTCGAAGACGACCATCTGATGAGACAATAAGGCTGATCTTGTCTCATCGCCAAGAGCCGTCGTCTGTGACTTCGGTCTCAGCTCGCCACTCACTCCGGCCTGCTCGCCCTCCGACCGCCCTCCGACTGCGCGTTCTGGCATGTCAAACGCGTGCTCCGGCACGCGTTTGACATGCCAGAAGGCAAAGGTTCAGGGGAGCAGGCCGCCGACGAACTGGGACCGCACCAGCAGCTCGACCTGAGCCCGATCGGTCAGGTCCCACTGACCCTGGCTCCCGACGTAGGAGAGGAACATCCGGGTCAGGTAGTCCGCCGCCTCCCCCGGGTCGACACCGGGGCGGAGACGCTCGCCCCGGAGCAGGGCCAGCAGGTAGGCCCGCATGGCGGCCTCGATGAGCGGCACGGTCTGGGACAGCTCCTCCAGCAGGGCCTCGGGCTCGGTGCGCAGGATCCGCTGCAGCAAGGCGTGCTCATGGATCGCCCGGTGACCGAAGATCAAGCCCTCCTCGAGCTTCGCTGCCAGGTCCGGCGCGGCAGAGACATGGTGCTCGAGCCGGGCGAAGAACCGGCCCACCTCCCAGGTGACCGTGTCGTGGACCAGATGCTCGCGCCCTCCCGGGAAGTAGCGGTACAGCGTGGCCCGGGAGAGCCCGGCCTCCCTGGCGACGTCCTCCAGGGAGGTCTTCGCCAGGCCCCAACGTTCGATGCAGGTGAGCGTCGCAGCCAGGATCCGTGTCCGGGTGCGCTCCTTGCCGACCGCCGCGCCGCCGCTCCTCACGCCTCCACCGCCTCCCGGCCTCGATGGCGAGCCACCCGCCGCAACAACAAGGGGTAGACGATGACCGTCAACCCGGCGAAGACGAACCACTGACCGGCATAGCCCAGGTGCGGCCCCTCCGACAGATCGGGCGGGGGCACGGGCTGCGGCAGCTCACCCTGGGCCGGCTCCTGGCTGGCCAGGTTGACGTACAGCGGCCACATGGGCTGGGCGACCTGCTGGGCGAGCCGCCCGACGTCGACCCGGGAGAGGGTCCACAGCCGGCCTTCCGGTGCATCGACCGGGCCGCCCACCAGCCCGCCCGCCCGCACCTGCGGTTCTTGCACCATGCCCGTCACGGTCACCGAGGCGGCCGGGGGGTCGTACTGCGGCCAGGGCCCCTCGGGATCGGTGGACGCGAACGGCACCCACCCCCGGTTGACCGCCACGGCCGTGCCATCGTCGAGGACGAGCGGGGTCACGACCCAGTACCCCGGCAAACCCTCACTGGTGCGGTTCCGCACCAGCACCTGCTCGTCGAGCGCGTACCGCCCTCGCAGGACCACCATCCGGTAGGCGACCTCCGCCACCTCCTCGGGCGACGAGGCCGGCCCGGCGGGTAGCAGCTCGCCCAGCGGCGCCGGGGGAAGATCCTGGCGGGACTCGATCAGCGCGTTGTGGGTGCGACGCTCGTCAAGCCGGCGCAGCTGCCAGAAGCCGAGGTTCACCATCAGCACGACCATCCCGGCGGCGAACAGGTGGGACAGGATCCACCAGGGCCTCCGCGCGAAGCGGTAGTCGGGACGTGGCTCGGGCACGGCCCAAGGCTAGGCATCCCGCCCGCGGCGACCGATCCTGGTCCGGGCCCGCGGGCGGTGCCGCCCGCTCACCACCGCGGCCCGGCCTCGAACAAGACGTGCTCGAAGCCGAAGCCGGGGCCCATCGCGGTGAGCAGGCCGGGCCCTGGCGCCGGCCCCGCCTGCAGAACCGCCTCCAGCATCACGAGCACCGTCACCGCGCTGAGGTTCCCGTGCTCGGCCAGGATGCGCCGCGACCACCCCAGCCGGCCGGCCGGCAGGCCGAGGGCGTCCTCGACCGCGTCGAGGACCTTGGTCCCCCCGGGATGGACCAGCAGGTGCTCGAGGTCGGCGAGCCGCCAGCCCCGATCAGCCAGGGCCCGCTCGACGCTCTCGGCCACCCGGGCCTCGGCCAGCGCGGGTACGTCCGGCGCGAGCCTCCAGCGCAGACCCGTGGCGGCCATGTCGAAACCCATCACCCCGAGCGAGTCCGGCACCAGTGTGGAGGAGCGGCCGACCAGCTCGAGGCCTCCACCCTCCACACCACCGGGCGAGCCGGCGCGCACCACCGCCGCCGCCGCGCCGTCCGAGAACAAGGCCATGCTGACCACGGCCTGCATCGACGGGGGCTCGGTGCGGGGCACGAACATCAACGAGTTCAGCTCCGCGACGACCACCAGCACGCAGCGGTCACCGGCGGCGACGAGATCGGCCGCCAGTGCCAGGCCCGAGCAGCCCCCGAGTGACGCCGACCCGAACAGCGGGAGCCGCCGCACGCGGTCGCGAAGCCCCAGCGCGGGCGCGAGCGAGGCATCCAGCGCCGGAGAGCGCACCGCGGTGGTGGTCACGAACACCAGGGAGTCGACCGACTCCGGCGACACCCCGGCACCGTCGAGTGCCGCCCGGGCCGCCCGAGCGCCGAGCTCGAGCCCCTGATCGCAGGCGAGCTCGGCGCGCTCGGCCAGCCCGTGCTCGGACCCGTACCACTCGACGGGTCGCACCAGATGGCGATGATCGATACCCGTGTTGGCGAACACCGACCGGATGCGATCCGGTGGCAGCTCCGGATGCAGCTCGACGGCGAGCGCCGCCACGTCCTGCTGCGAGACGCGGGGCGCGAGCGCGGAGCGCACCGATGCGAGCATCGCAGCCATCGGCGGTCAGCCTAGGAGGCCCGAACCCGACCGGAGTCCACCGGACAGCCGGCGGCTAGGGTGGCGGCGCCTATGACGAGCGCGCCCGAGCCCTCGGAAGCCGAGCCCTCGGGAGCCGGACCCTCGGAAACCGGCACCCACCCGCCGGGCGCCCCCGATGCCGACCCGGCGGATGCCATGCCCGGTCGCGTCGGCGAGAGCGAGCACCGGGGCGCCCCCAGCCGCCGGGCGCTGGCGGCGGTCGTCGTCATCCTGATCATCATGGTCATCGCCTCCTGGGTCGGTGACGCGCTCGGACCCGGCCTCGTCGACACCCGGCCGCTGCTGCTGATCGCCCTCAACTCACGGATCCGGTGGCTGGTGCTCACGGTCAACGACCTGAACCCGGTCGCCTACTTCACCGTCGGCACCCTGCGCGCCCTGGCCTCCGACCCGCTCTTCTACCTGCTCGGCTACTGGTACGGCGACAGCGCGGTGCGCTGGATGGAGCAGCGGACCGTGACCGTCGGCCAGCTCATGCGCAGCCTCGAGCGCTCGTTCGGCACGTGGGGGTACCCGCTGGTGGCCATCGCCCCCAACAACCCCATCTGCCTGCTCGCCGGCGCGGCCCGCATGCGCCCGGCGGTCTTCATGACCCTCAACGTGGGCGGGACGATCGCCCGCCTGGCGCTCATCAAGCTGCTCGGTGAGGCGTTCGAGGCACCGATCAACTGGGTGCTCGATGTCATCCGCACCTACCGGCTGCAGCTCATCGTGATCAGTGTGCTCGCGGTGGCCTTCTCCGTGTGGAACGAGACCCGCAAGGGCACGTCCGAGATCGAGCAGCTCCGCCATCTCGAGCAGGACGTGGGCGGCGACGGCGACTCGGGCGAGACCGGCCGGGCCACGCCTGGAGAGCCATGACAGGCTCCCGGGCGTCGCGACCGCGCCTGGCGGTGGTCACCGGCGCCAGCTCCGGTATCGGCGCGGCGACCGCGCAGCGACTGGCCCGAGAGGGATTCGAGGTGGTCCTCGGCGCGCGCCGGGCGGAGCGCATCGAGCAGCTCGCCTCACAGATCGGGGCCCGCAGCCATCCCCTCGACGTCACCGACGACGCATCGGTGGAGGCGTTCTGCGCCACGCTCGACCGCTGCGACGTGCTGGTGAACAACGCAGGTGGCGCGATCGGGCTCGAACCGGTCGAGGAGGCGGACCTCGCCGACTGGCAGCAGATGTTCGACACCAATCTGCTCGGCGTCGCCCGCATGACCCGGGCGCTGCTACCAGCGCTCGTCGCCTCCGGTGACGGCCACGTGGTCGTCGTCGGCTCCATCGCCGCCCACGAGCCTTACCCCGGGGGTGCGGGCTACAACGCGGCCAAGTTCGGCGTGCGGGCGGTGGTCGGCGTGCTGCGCCAGGAGCTGCTCGGCCGGCCGGTGCGGGTCACCGAGATCGACCCCGGCATGGTGGAGACCGAGTTCAGCCTGGTGCGCTTCCGCGGCGATGCCGAGCGGGCGTCCCGGGTCTATGAGGGGATGACCCCGCTCACCCCGGAGGACGTGGCCGACTGCATCGCCTTCGCCGTGACCCGCCCGAGCCACGTCAACATCGACCAGATGATCGTCCTGGCCCGGGACCAGGCGGGAGCCCGTACCGTGCACCGGCGAGGCTGAGTCGGCGCCTACAGGTCGAGCAGAGCGTCGAGCCCCACGGTCAGACCCGGGCGATCGGATACCAGCTTGATCGCCAGGAGCACGCCAGGCATGAACGACGCCCGGTCATAGGCGTCGTGCCGGATGGTGAGCGTCTGGCCGGTGGTGCCGAGGATGACCTCCTGATGCGCGACCATCCCCTTGATGCGCAAGGCGTGCACGGGGATGTCGCCCGGGCCCTTGCCGCCGCGTGCACCGGGCAGGACCTCGTTGGTCGTGGGGTCCGGAGTCCAGTCGCTGGACGCCTTGGCCATCCGCTCGACGGTCAGCATGGCCGTGCCCGAGGGCGCGTCGACCTTCTGCTCGTGGTGCCACTCGATGACCTCGGCGGACTCGAAGTACGGGCTCGCCATCTCGGCGAAGCGCATCATCAGCACGGCCCCGATCGCGAAGTTCGGGGCGATCACGCAGTTGCTCTTCGTGAACGCGGCCCTCAGACGCTCGTAGTCGCCATCGGTGAAGCCCGTGGTTCCCACCACGGCGTGGATCCCATGCGCCGCGAGCCACGCCAGGTTCCGGCGGGCGGCATCGAGCTGGGTGAAATCGACGGCCACCTCGGCGCCCGCCTGCTCGAAAGCCTCCGGGCCCGCGGCGATCTGCAAGGGGAGATCGAGCCCGGTGACCTGGCGCAGGTCGATGCCCACATGCAAGGGATCGACCGCGGCGACGAGCTCAAGATCCGGGTCGTCGGCCACCGCCCGACACACCGTGCTCCCCATGCGACCACCGGCCCCGAACACTCCGACCCGAAGTGCCATGGCAGCACCCTACTTCGACGAGGGTCCCCCTCCCCCAAGCGGGCGCGCACCACCACCGGTCAGGTCCGCACCGCCCGGGTGACGGCCGGGTCGTCCGCGCCCAGCGGACCGACGACCACCGCGGCGCGAGGGCCGCCGAGCACCTCGGCCAGCACCCGGTTCACGTCCTCGGTGGACACCGCTCGCACCCGGAGGAGCTGCTCGTCGAGCGGGATGACCTCGCGCCGGGTGACCTCGCTGGCGCCGAGGCGACCCATGCGGCTGGCGCTGTCTTCCAATCCGAGCAGCAGCGACCCTTCGATGCACCCGAGCGCCACCGCGTGCTCCTCGGCGGTGATGCCGTGCGCCACCAGGTCGTCGAGCACCGCATCCACGACCTCCACCAGCTCGCCCAGCCGCCCCGGTGCCGTCCCCGCGTAGAGGGTCATCGAGCCCGCACCCCGGTACGTGGCCGGGGACGTGTACACCGTGTACGCGAGACCCCGCTCCTCACGCACCTCCTGGAAGAGGCGGCTCGACATGCCACCGCCCAGCACCTGGTTCGCGATCCACAGCGCGTACCGGTCGGGATCGTCGTGGTCGGGCCCCCGCCAGCCGAGCGCGTAGTGGACCTGCTCACTCGGTCGCTCCACCACGCTGAGGGGCACCAGATGCTCACCGGGCGGCGTTCGCTCGGGAGCAGCGCCGCCCGGAACGCCCTCGAAGAAGCCGTACACCCCCTCGACCACCTCGTCGTGATGGAGGTCGCCCGCCGCGGCCACCACGAGACACGACGGGCGGTAGTGCTCAGCATGGAACGCGGCGATCACGTCCCTCGACAGCGACGCCACCGTCTCCCGGGAGCCGAGCGTCTCCCGGCCCAGCGGGTGACCGGGAAAGAGCGCCTCATTGAGCTTGACCACCGCCACGTCGTCGGGCGTCTCGTCGCTCATCAGGATCTCGTCGAGGATGACCTCCCGTTCCGCTTCGACCTCGTGCGGCCGGAACGCGGGCGCGGCGACCACGTCGGTGAGCAGCTCCAGGCCGAACCCGAGGTGCCCCGCCGGCAGGCGGGTGTAGAAGGCCGTGTGCTCCCTGGTGGTGAACGCGTTCAGTTCGCCTCCGACGGCGTCGACCGCGACGGCGATGCTCCGAGCCGAGCGCGACTCGGTGCCCTTGAACAGCAGGTGCTCGAGGAAGTGGGAGGCGCCGGCCAGCTCGTCGGGCTCGTCACGGGAGCCGACGTCGACCCACACCCCGACGCTCACCGAGCGAGCCTCGGGCATCCGCTCCGTCACCACCCGCACCCCCGAGGGCAGGACGGTCTTGATGCATCCGGTCGCCGCCCGCCGGGCGGCTCCGCCCGAACCCCGCCCGCTCAGCGCCGCCGACCGCCTCCGCGGCGGCGGCCGCCGCGGCGCTCGCCACCCCGGTCCCCACCGCTGCTGCTGCTCGCCGGCTCGGGACCGAGATCGCCGAACTCCTCCCGGATCTCCTCGTCGAACGCGTCCTCGAAGGAGACGTACTCGCGCTCGGGGCCCGGCCGGCCCTCGCCACCACCGCGCTCGTCGCCTCGCGCGGCCGGCTGCGTCGGGGCCGGCGAGGAGGCCAGGCTCAGGGAGACCTTGCCGTTCGGGTCGACGTCGTCGACCCGAACCTCGACCTCGTCACCGAGATCGAGCACGTCCTCGACCTTGTCGATGCGCTTGCCCTGCCCGAGCTTGGAGATGTGGAGCAGCCCATCGCGCCCCGGCAGGATGTTGACGAAAGCGCCGAACTTGGTGATGTTCACCACCTTGCCGGTGTAGGTCTGGCCCACCTCCGCCGTGGGCGGGTTGAGGATGAGCCGGATCTGCCGCTCGGCCTCGGCCACCGCTCCGGCATCGGTGGAGCCGATGCTCACGATGCCCACCGTGCCGTCGTCGTCGACGCTGATGTCCGCGCCGGTCTCCTGCTGGATGGCGTTGATGACCTTGCCCTTCGGGCCGATGACCTCGCCGATCTTGTCGATCGGGATCTCGAAGTTGACGATCTTCGGCGCGGTGGGGCCGACCTCCGGCCGGGGCTCTGCGATCGCCTCCGCCATCACGTCCAGGATCCTGAGGCGGGCCTCCTTCGCCTGCTGCAGGGCCTGGGCGAGCACGTCGGCGGGGATGCCGTCGATCTTGGTGTCGAGCTGCAGCGCGGTCACGAAGTCCGCGGTGCCGGCGACCTTGAAGTCCATGTCGCCGTAGGCGTCCTCCGCCCCGAGGATGTCGGTGAGGGTGGTGTAGGTGCCCTCCGCGAAGACCAGACCCATGGCGATGCCCGCGACAGGGGCCTTGATCGGAACGCCGGCGTCCATCATCGACAGCGTCGAGGCGCACACCGAACCCATCGACGTCGAACCGTTCGACGACAGCACGTCGGAGACGGTGCGGATCGTGTAGCCGAACTCCGACGACGAGGGGAGCACCGGCACCAGGGCCCGCTCGGCGAGCATGCCGTGGCCGATCTCACGCCGCTTCGGGCCCCGCATGAAGCCCGTCTCGCCCGTCGAGTACGGCGGGAAGTTGTAGTGGTGCATGTAGCGCTTGCGGTCGACCACCCCCAGGGTGTCGAGCATCTGCTCCATGCGGGGCATGCCCAGGGTGCACACGTTGAGCACCTGGGTCTCGCCCCGCTGGAACAGGCCCGAGCCGTGCACCGACGGCAGGACGCCCACCTCCGCCGACAGGGGTCGGATGTCCTTCGGGCCCCGTCCGTCGATGCGGACGCCTTCCTCCACGATGCGCTTGCGGACCACCTGCTTGGTGAGCGACCGGATCGCGGCCTTGATCTGCGCCTCGGCGTCCTCGAGCTCCTCGAAGCGCGGCGCCAGCTCCTCCACCAGCGCGGCCTTCAGCTCGTCCTCCGCGGCCTGGCGGTCGTGCTTGTCGGCGATGGTCATGACCTGAGCCACCCGCTCCCGGCCGGCGGCCTCCACCGCGGCCAGCACCTCGGGGGTGTAGTCGACCGCGACCGTGTAGGCCATCGGCGGCTTTGCGCCCGCCTTCTCGACCAGCTGGCGCTGTAGCTCGACCGCTTCACGGATCCACAGCTTCGACGCCTCGAGCCCGTCGGCGATGGCCTCCTCGTCGACCTTGGGCGCCCCCGACTCGTACGCCGGCCAGGCCGCCTCGGTGCCCCCGGCCTCCACCATCATGATGGCCACGTCGCCGTCGTCGAGCAGCCGACCGGCCACCACCATCTCGAACGTCGATGCCTCGCCCTCCGCGTAGGTGGGATGGGGGATCCACTCTCCCTCGGTGGAGTACGCGATGCGCACCGCGCCGATGGGTCCGTCGAAGGGGATGCCCGACAACGACAGCGCCGCGGAGGCCCCGTTGATCATCAGCACGTCGTGGGGGTTCTCGAGATCAGCCGCCAGCACCGTGCCGACGATGTGCACCTCGTTGCGGAACCCGTCGGGGAAGCACGGGCGCAGCGGGCGGTCCGTCAGGCGGCAGGTGAGGATGGCCTGGTCGCTGGCCTTGCCCTCCCGGCGGAAGAACGAGCCGGGGATCTTGCCCGCCGCGTACATCCGCTCCTCGACATCGACCGTGAGCGGGAAGAAGTCCGCTCCGGGACGGACGGTCTTCGCCGCGGTCGCGGTGACGAGCATGACCGTGCCCCCCAGCTGGACGGTCACGGCACCGTCGGCCTGGCCGGCCAGCTTGCCGGTCTCGAGGGATAGCGTCTTGGCCGTGCCGGTCACGGAGCCCGACACGCTGATGGCTTCCGCCATGGTTGCTCCTTCTCGGGGCCTTCGCCCCGCATGGATCGGAGGCGGTGGCGGCGCCAGTTCCCAGTGGTGAGGGGCGGGGCGGACGTCCCGCCCCTCACCACCGGCAACTGACGGACGCGTGACCGCCGGTGTGTATCAAGTTGTGGTGCCTCCCGGCGCCGGGATGTCCGGGCCGGGAACGCGACGACGGCGACCCGCACGGGTCGCCGTGTCCCGTCAGCGCCGCAGCCCGAGCTTGGCGATGATCGCCCGGTAGCGCTCGACGTCGTTGGACTTCACGTAGTCGAGCAACCGACGGCGCCTGCCCACCAGCATCAGCAGCCCTCGCCGGCTGTGATGGTCCTTCTTGTGGACCTTCAGGTGCTCGGTGAGATGGTTGATGCGATCGGTGAGCAACGCGATCTGCACCTCCGGGGAACCCGTGTCGGTGTCGTGGAGGCGATGCTCGCTGATCGTGCCTGCCTTCGGTGGCAGGTTGGTGGGCTTGCGGGACATGTGGTGGTACCTCGTGTGGTTGGGCGTCGGACCCGGCCTCCTGGGATCCGCTGCCTCCGCCGGGACGGGCGGTGCTGGCGTGATCGGAAGCGGCGGCCCGCGACGGGCCGATCACCAAGGCTAGCAGCCGCGCCGGCCGGGCCGCCCACCCACGGCCGGCGGGGCCGGTGGTCAGTGGATGGTCCACTCGTACTTGGGTGGCCGGTGCAACGCCGTCTCCGAGCTGTAGGTGTGGTCAGGGGTGAGCGCCAGGATGGGCGCGTCCGGCGCGTACAGCAGCTCCTCGAGCTCCTCCACCGTCTCGGCCCCCGCGGTCTGGAGATGGGACCGGATGGCCTCGCCGAGCCGCCCCTCGAGCAGCTGCGAGACGATCGCCGGGAGGGTCTCGGGGTCGCGCAGCAACCAGGAGTGGGCAGCCCGCTTCACCGTGACGAGCTGCCCGTTGGCCCGGGTCGCGGCCGAGCGGGCGGTGCACACCGGCACGACCAGGTCGAGCTCGCCGTGGATGACGAAGGTCGGGACCTCGTTCGCGGCCAGGGCATCGAGCAGGCCGGCGCTGCCCCGGGTGCGCAGGATCGACGCCGCGGGGCCGATGAGGCGCCACGGCTGGAGCGCGTGCCCGACCAGTGTGGGGGTCAGCAGGCGACCGAGCTTGCGGGCCTGGCCGGGGTCCGTGGCCAGCGGGACGGTGGCCAGGGTGTCCACGAGCAGTGCGGCCCCCTCCATCGCCAGCAGGGGTGGCGCCAACCGGAAGAACCGCACCATCCAGTCCCACTGATCGCCCACGATGGCGTCGATCAACAAGGTGGCGATGGTGCGGTCCGGCTCGAGCGCGGCGAGCTGGGCGACCACCCGCCCACCCATCGAGTGCCCGGCCGTGACCGCCTTGCGGATGCCGAGCTCGTCGATGCAGCGGCCCATCAGGCGGGCGTAGTCGCCGAGGCGGGCGCCTCCACCGGGCAGGCCCTGGGTGCCGCCGTGGCCGGCCATGTCGATGGCGATCACCTTGAAGCCCTTCCTCACCAACCGGTGGAGGGTTTGCGCGTAGAGGAACCCTTCGGCCGTGTAGCCGTGCACCACCACCAGCGGCACCCCCCGACCCGCGACCGCCAGGCCGACCTTGTGGCCGTCGGCGAGCGTGAAGGTGTGGCGGGCCAACCGCGGCACGGCGGCCACCGCCGGCGCGGGAGCATCGCTCGGCGCCGGCAACGGCTCGTGCGGGGAGGGCTGGGCCACGGCGTCCAATGTTCGCCCCACCTGCCGGCTCCATGGTGGATGGAGGGCCATCGGCCTCGGAGTGTAGGGAGGCGACGACACGGAACGGTCCCGACGGCCCGTCCCGGCGTGCCAGGAGCGCCCCTCGCGGCTGGCTCAGGGGCGGTAGCGTCCGCCGGATGGATACGCCGAGCCCGCCGGCAGCGGTGCACCTCGACGATCTGGCCGATCCGCGCTTCCCGCCGGAGGCGGCGGCGATCATCGAGGCCACCGCGCCACTGGGCGCGACCATCGACCTCAACCCCGCCACGCTGTGCGCGCAAGCGGTGGCGGAGACCGGCCTGGAGGACTTCGGCGAGCCGTCGTTCCGGGAGCGCCTGCGGGTGCTGGCGGACGCCCTGGAGTCGGAGGCGGGCCTGTCGGGGATGGGGCGGGTCACCACCTCCGTGCAGCTCGTGCAGCTCCTGAAGAACCGGGTGCTGCTCGAAGACCTGCTCGCCCGGCACCCCGAGATCCGTGAGGAGCGGATCGACCGGCCCATCATCATCGCCGGGCTCCCCCGCACGGGCACCACCCACCTGCACAACCTGCTGGCAACCGACCCGGTGCTGCGATCGCTCCCGTACTGGGAGAGCCTCGAGCCGTTCCCCACCCCCGAGGACGCCGTGGCCCTGGCGGCGGGGGCACCCGACCCCCGCCTGGCCCGAGCGGAAGCGGGCACGGCGTTCCTCGATCTGGCCCTGCCCTACTTCAAGCGGATGCATGAGATGACCCCCGACCACGTGCACGAGGAGATCCAGCTCCTGGCCATGGACTTCTCGAGCATGCTTTTCGAAACCACAGCGCCGATGCCGTCCTGGCGTGAGCACTACCTCGCCCACGACCAGGTGCCCCACTACGAGTACCTGCGCACCGTGCTCCAGGCGCTGCAGTTCCTCCGCCCCGCCCGACCGCCAGGCGAGGAGGATCGCCCGGTTCGGTGGGTGCTGAAGTCCCCGCAGCACCTCGAGCAGTTCCAGGTGATCGAGCAGGTGTTCCCGGACGCCACGGTGCTCGTGACCCACCGGGATCCGGTATCGGTCACCGCGTCGATGGCCACGATGATCGCCTACACGGCGCGGCTGCACCTCGAGCGGGTCGACCCGGTGGCGATCGGCCGGTACTGGGCCGACCGCCTGGTGAGGATGCTGCGAGCCTGCGTCGACCAGCGCGACGTGCTGCCCCGGGACCGCTCACTCGACGTGCGCTTCGACCAGTTCATGGCCGACGACCTCGGGACCATCGAGCGCATCTACGCGGTCGCCGACCAGCCCCTCGACGACCGGGCCCGAGCAGCGCACCAGCGCTACCTGGCGAGCCACCAGCGTGACCGCCACGGATCGATCCTCTACGACCTCGCCGATTTCGCGCTGGACCCCAGCGCCTGCCGAACGGCGACGCGCTCGTACACCGAACGCTTCGGCATCCCCACCGAGTGAGCACCCGGATCATCTGCGCGGCGGTCCAGCGGGCAGATCAGGGGGGGGTGGCGCCGAGGATCCGGCGGGCCTGCCGGCAGTCCCGTTCCATCTGCTCGACCAGCGCGTCGACCGAGTCGAACTTGCGCTCGTCTCGCAGCCGCTCGACGAAACGCACTCGAGCCGGCTCGCCGTAGAGGTCGCCCTCGAAGTCGAGCAGGTGGGCCTCGAGCAGCGAGGACTCGGCGTCCTCGTAGAACGTGGGCCGCCGGCCCAGCGAGAGGGCAGCGGGGCGCGCGAGCCCGTCGGGACGTAGGTACCAGCCGGCGTAGATGCCGTCGGCCGGCAGGCAAATCTCGGACGGCACGGCGATGTTGGCGGTGGGGAAGCCCAGCTCGCGGGCTCGCTTGTCACCGCCGACGACCGCGCCGCGCACCTCGTGGAACCGGCCGAGGAGCCGGTTGGCCCGCGCCAGGTCACCGTGGCGGAGCGCCTTCCGGATGGCCGTCGAGGACACCCGTTCCTCGCCCGCGGCTGGGCGCCCGTCGGTGCCGACCAGGTCGATGCCGAGCACCTCGAAACCGAGCTTGGCACCCATGTCGCGCAGCAGGGCGACGTTGCCGGAGCGGCGGTGACCGAAGTGGAAGTCCTCGCCCACCACGACCGCCCTCGCGTTGAGGCTGCCGACGAGCACCTCGGTGACGAACTCCTCGGCTGGTTCCTTCGAGCGGGCGTCGTCGAAGTGCAGTACGAGCGTGTAGTCGACACCGGTGGTGGCGAGCAGCTCGAGCTTCTGCTCGAGATCCGTGAGCAGCGGTGGGGCGGAGTCGGGTCGCACCACCGCTGCCGGATGTCGGTCGAAGGTGACGACCGCCGTGGCGAGCCCGTGCGCGGCAGCGAGGTCACGGACACTGGCGATGACCGCGCGGTGACCGAGGTGCACACCGTCGTATGCCCCGATCGTGACCGCCGTGCCCCGGGTCGGACGGGGCCAGGTCTCGATGTCACGCAGCACCTGCATCGTGGCGAGGCTAACCCTGCGCCCGGCCGCCGGACGATCCCCGGCCTGCCGGGGCCACCACCACCGCCGGCTTCACCGTTCCCGCGCGGTGGAGCTCGTAGACCGCGAGCAGCGCACCGCCGGCGTCGAGCACCGCCCACGGACCTTCGCCCTCACCCACCCCCAGCCGGCTACGGTCGAGCACCTTGCCCACCCCCACCTCCGCCGCCACCCGCTCGTCGACCCGCACCTGCGGGTAGTCGCGCAACGCCGCGGCGGGCGCCAGCAGCACCTCCGGCCCGACCTGCTCGACGGGCCACGCCTCGGCCTCGGTGAAGGACCCGATGGCCGTGCGCCGCAGGTGGCGAAGGTGGGCTCCGCCCCCGAGCGCCGCGCCGAGGTCCGCGGCGAGGCTACGCACGTAGGTGCCCGACGAGCAGGTCACCGATGCCTGGTACACCAGCGGATCCCCGGTCGGGGTCACCTCGAAGCGCCACACCGTGACCGGCCGCGGCGCTCGCTCCACCTCCCGGCCCTCGCGGGCCAGCTCGTGCAGCCGGCGCCCACCGACCTGCACCGCCGACACCATCGGCGGCACCTGCAGGATCTCACCCGTGAGCGCCTCCGCGGCCACACGCACGTCATCCGGCGTGACCGCCATCGCGTGGGTGGCGGTCACCTCGCCGGAAGCGTCCAGGGTGGAGGTCTCGACCCCGAGCACGATCTCGCAGGTGTAGGACTTCGGCAGCGCGGTCAGGAATCGCAGCAGGCGGGTGACCCGACCGACCCCGACGAGCAGCACCCCTGTGGCGTCGGGGTCCAGCGTGCCCGAATGACCGACCCGGCGCGTGCCGAGCAGCTTGCGGCACTTCGCCACGACGTCGTGGGAGGTCCAGCCTGGCGGCTTGTCGACCACCACCAAGCCATCAGGCCCCGAGCGCGCCCCTCGTCCCACCGGGCGGTCCTCAGCGCTCGTGGTCGCCCTGCCCGCCCGGCTCGCCCGGCTCGCCGGCGCGGTGGATGCCTCGCAGCAACTCGTCGATCCGCTCCCCCGAGCGGACCGCAGGATCGGGCCGGAAGGACAGCTCAGGGGTGCGACGCAGGTGAGCCTGCCGGTTGATGCTCGCCTGCAACCGGACCCGGTGCGCACCCAGCGCCTCGAGCACCACCGGATCGCCCTCCTCTCCCCGGAGCGAGTCGTAGTAGACGACCGCGCGGCGCAGGTCGCGGTCGACCTCCACCCCGGTGATGGTCAGCAGCTCCAAGCGGTCGTCGTCGATCGCCTCGAGCGCGTCGGCGATGATCTCCCGCAGTAGCTCGTTGACCCGCGCCGTGCGCGGGAATCCCCGGCCGCCGCCGGACCATCTTCGCCCGGTCACGGGTCCACCTCCAACCAGTGCCGCTCGGTGGCGGTGACCTCCGCCTCGGTGAACGACCACACGAAGCGTTCCACCGCGTCGATCACCTCGGTGGTGTGCCCCGGCGACCCGGCCACCCCGACGAAGCACAGCTCCGCGCGCTGCCAGGCGTCCTGCCGGCCGGTCTCCGACGCGGCCACCCCGAAACGCCGGCGGGCCCCGTCGACGATGGACCGAAGGCTGGCGCGCTTGTCCTTCAGGGACCGGCTCTCCGGGAGGTGCAGCTCCACGGTGAGGGCGAGCACGTACGCGGTCACCTCGACGATGGCGCCATCAGGCCCGCGGGATCTCCCGTTCCTCGTAGGTCTCGATGATGTCGCCCTGCTTGAGGTCCTGGAAGTCGGACAGGCCCACACCGCACTCGAAGCCCGCGGCGACCTCGCGCACGTCGTCCTTGAAGCGTCGCAGCGAGCTGATGGTGCCCTTCCAGATCACTGTGCCTTCACGCAGGAAACGGACCTTCGATCCCCGGGTGATCACACCGTTGGTGACGTAGCAGCCCGCCACCGCGCCGACCCGGGGCACCCGGAAGACCTCGCGGACCTCCGCCTCACCGGTCACCACCTCCTCGTACTCGGGGGCGAGCAGGCCGAGCATGGCGTTCTCGATGTCCTCGAGCACCTGGTAGATGATCTCGTAGGTGCGGATCTCGACGTTCTCGACCTCGGCCATCTCCCGGGCCTTGCGATCGGGCCGCACGTTGAAGCCGATGATGGTGGCGTTCGACGCCGAGGCGAGCTGGACGTCGTACTGGGTGATGCCCCCCACGCCGCGGTGCACGAACGACAGCTTGACGTCGTCGCGCTCGAGCTTGCGCAGCGCCTCGGTGAGTGCCTCCAGGGAGCCCACCACGTCGGCTTTGAGGATCAGGTTCAACGTGGCGGTCTCGCCGGCCTGGATCTGCTTGAAGATGTCCTCGAGCTTGGCGCCACCGGACATGGCGTGCGCCTCGCGCCCCAGGGTGGCCAACCGCTGCCAGTGCTCGCGGGTCTCGGCCACCCGGCTGGCGGTCTTCTCGTCCGGCGCGGTCACGAACGAGTCGCCGGCCTGGGCCACCTCGGAGAGACCGAGGACCTGCACCGGTGTCGACGGGCCGGCCTCCCTGACCTGGTTGCCGCGATCGTCGATCAGGGCCCGCACGCGCCCCCACGACGCGCCGGCCACGACGGGGTCGCCGACCTTGAGGGTGCCCCGCTGCACGAGGACCGTAGCCACCGGGCCCCGCCCGATGTCGAGGTTGCTCTCGAGCACGACCCCTCGGGCCCGGCCTTCGACGGGAGCCCGCAGGTCCTCCAGCTCGGCCACCACGAGGAGGTTCTCGAGCAGGTCGTCGATGCCCTCGCCCTGCAGGGCGGACACCGGCACCATGATGGTGTCGCCTCCCCACTCCTCCGGCACGAGGCCCTGCTCGCTCAGCTGCTGCATCACCCGGTTGGGGTCGGCGTTCTCACGGTCGATCTTGTTGATCGCCACCACGATCGGCACCCCGGCCGCCTTGGCGTGGTTGAGCGCCTCGATGGTCTGGGGCATCACCCCGTCGTCGGCCGCCACCACCAGCACCACGATGTCGGTGGCCTCGGCCCCACGGGCTCGCATGGCCGTGAACGCCTCGTGCCCCGGGGTGTCGATGAAGGTGATGGGCCGACCGTCCTTCTCGGTCTGGTAGGCGCCGATGTGCTGGGTGATGCCGCCGGCCTCCCCGGCCACCACGTTCGCGTTGCGGATCCGGTCGAGCAGCTTCGTCTTGCCGTGGTCGACGTGACCCATGACGGTGATCACCGGCGGACGGGTCGGCCAGGACTCGTAGGTCTCCTCATCGACCTCCTCGTCGAGGAGCAGCAGCTTCTGCAGCTCGACCTCCTGCTCCTCGCCAGGATCCACGAGGCGGATCTCCGCCCCGATCTCCGCGGCGAAGAGCTCGATCATGTCGTCGGAGAGCGACTGGGTGGCCGTGACCATCTCACCCTGTTGCATCAGGAAGCGGACCACGTCCGCGGCGGTGCGGTTCAGCTTGGGGCCGAGCTCCTGGGGCGTGGAGGCGCGCTCCACCACCACGACGCCTTCAGGGACCGGAGCCTCCTTCGGCGTGTAGGTGGGGATGTCCATCGGCTGCAGCTCGTCGCGCGAACGGCGCCGGCGCCCCTTGCGTCGTTGCGGGCGACGCTGGCCCGGGCCACCGGGCCGGCCACCGCCGGGCCCGCCACGGCCACCTGGTGGACCGCCACCTGGGGGTGGGCCACCGGGACGGCCGGCCCCCACACCAGGGCGGGCCATGCCCGCACCGGGACC